>NZ_JBFOCL010000056.1:0-27324 GCF_040907785.1 Aeromonas sp. s8 | reverse complement strand
GCGCGGGAAATGGTGCGTGAAGCGGTGGATATTTACAACGTGGAGCGGCCGCATCATGCGTTGAAATACAGAACCCCCGATGCGGTGCATAGGGGGTTCTGAGTAGAGAAATGCTAGTTGAAAATGTGTAAACCTATTTCAGGACTAGACAACTCAAAAGGTATCAGTCTTTCTTGGCCAGCAGGAACTGCACCAGCTTGTTGAACTGCTCTTGAGAGGTGATGGATTCAATTTTCACCATATACTTGCCGTTCACCAGGAAGGCCGGTACACCGCGAATGTTGTAGCTCTCGGTGTTGCGATCGAACTGGGAGACCATGCCGGAGACGGCAAAGCTGTCGACGGCACCGTCGAACTCTTCAGCCGGTACGCCGTTGTCCACGAAGATCTTCTTCACGTCGTCACGGCTCATCGGCGGCTGACGTTGGGTGTGGATCTTGGTGAAGATGGCCGGAGTCAGCTTGGCTTCGGCATTGAGCAGGCTGGCAACAGCGTAGGCACGCTGCATCTCGGGGCCCATCTCGCGACCGAGGAAAGCAACCGGGTTCTTCTTGAGGGGCACACCCTCTGGCAACCCGGCCTTCAACTGTTCAACGATCGGTTCGAAGGTAGCGCAGTGCGGGCAGTAGTAGGAGAAAAACTCCATCACTTCCGGCTGGGCACTGCCAGTCTGTTTGACCACATCGTAGTTGACGCCTTCCTTGAACTCGGGGGCGGCGTGAACCATGGGGATCATCAGCATGGCAGCAAGGAAAAATAGAACTTTTTTCATGATGTTTCCTGTTAAGGGATCACTGTGAGGCACGCCCGGCGAACCGAAGCAGTGCCAAGCCTATTGTTTCGCCATGCTGACGTCAATGGTCAGGGCCGGAGATCGAGTCCCGCTTTCCTCGCAAGATCCCTTCTATTTCACCAGTTTGGCATCAGACTCAACGGCGGCGCCTTGAGTGCTTCCAGCTGATCGTGCAGTGTCGCTATCTGTTGACGCCAGTAGTGATCGGTATTGAACCAGGGGAAGTGACGGGGGAAGGCGGGATCTTCCCAGCGTCGTGCCAGCCACGCCATGTAGTGAACGATGCGCATCGCCCGCAGCGGCTCGATCAGCGCCAGCTCCCGCGAGTCGAACTCCATAAACTCCTCGTAGCCCGCCAGCAGGGTGTCGAGCTGGATCTGCTGCTCGTGGCGCTCGCCGCTCAGCATCATCCAAAGATCCTGAATCGCGGGGCCGGTGCGGCAATCATCGAGGTCGACAAACATGGGACCGTCACGCCAGAGGATGTTGCCCGGGTGGCAGTCGCCATGCAGGGAGATCTGCGCCACATCCAGGGTCATGGCGTCGCTGACATGTTTAATCAGCTCGTCGAGTACCCCGAAGAATTGCTTCGCCAGCCCGCTTGGCAGCCATTCGCCAGACGCCAGCAGCTGACGCGGTTCATGCAGCATGCTCTCCACATCGAGTCGCACCCGATGGTGGAACGGCTTGCTGGCGCCGATCTGATGAATGCGGCCGAGGAAACGCCCCACCCACTCCAGCTGATCGAGGTTATCCACCTCGAACTGGCGACCACCGACGCTCTGCCAGATGGCAAAGGGGTAGCCCTCATGCTCCAGCAGGGTCTCGCCCGCGCAGGCGAGCGGCGCGGCGACCGGGATCTCAGCCTCTGCAAGGCGGGTGGCAAACTCGTGCTCCTCGAGGATCTGGGCTCGGCTCCAGCGGCCGGGACGGTAGAACTTCACCACATAGCGGCGACGATCCTCATCCTGAAACTGGTAGACCCGGTTTTCGTAGCTGTTGAGCTCGATAAGGCCGGAGTCGAGCCGCAGGCCACTGAGATCGAGCGCATCCATGATGAGGTCGGGATTGAGGTCGGAATAGTTGAAACGCATGTCATCCACCATAAGAAAGGGGCGCCGTTGCGCCCCATTCTATCACTACTACCCGCCATTGCCGTGCTCGCTGGTGACCGGACTGTTGTCACGCCCCGCCCGCAGCCACACGCAGTTACAACCGGCTTATAAACTTGCTGCCCTGGCGCAGGTTGCCCTTGCTGTCATCGGGCGCTGCCCCTTCCCGTTTCAGCACGAACTGGATATCCAGCGCCGGCCGCTTCAGGTTGTAGGGATCGACCGCCAGGCTGACCGGCAGGGTGTAGATCTCGCCCGCCTTCAGGGTCACTTCACGGGGGCCGAACCACTGATACTCGGGCAAGCCCTCCACATCCAGCTGGTAGGTCTGGGACTGCAGGGTCTTGTTGAGGATCTTGAGGGTGTAGGTGTTCTCGATAAGCCCCTCGCTGTTTTCGCGGAACAGCTGGTTGCGATCCCGCAGGATATCGAGCCCCATCGGCATAATGGACATGGCGTTGTAGACAAAGACCCCCAGCATCACTGCCATCACCAAGCCGTAACCTATCAGCTTGGGCCGCGCCACATGGGTGGAGTCGTTGGCCAGCTTGTGCTCTGTGGTGTAGCTGATGAGCCCTTTCGGGTAGCCCATCCGCTCCATGGTCTGGTCGCAGGCATCGACGCAGGCGCCGCAGTTGATGCACTCGTACTGCAGGCCGTCGCGGATATCGATACCGGTCGGGCAGACCTGCACGCAAAGATCGCAGTCGATACAGTCGCCCAGCCCCATCGCCTTGGGATCTGCCTTGCGGGAGCGGGCACCACGGGTCTCGCCACGCTTGGTGTCATAGCCGACGATGAAGGTGTCCTTGTCGAACATGGCGGACTGGAAGCGGGCATAGGGGCACATGTGGATACACATGATGGCACGCATCCAGCCCGCGTTGCCGTAGGTGATGATGGTGAAGAAGATCACCCAGAACAGCACCCATCCGCTGGCCTGCAGAGTGAAGAGGTCCGGCACCAGTTCAGTTACATCCTGGAAGTAGGCGACGAAGGTCAGGCCGGTCACCAGAGAGATCGCCAGCCAGGCCAGATGCTTGGCCCCCTTGCGAGCCAGCTTCTCGCCGCTCCAGGGCGCCTCGTCCAGCTTGCGCCGCTTATTGGCGGGCCCTTCCAGCTTCTCTTCAAACCAGATGAACATGAAGGTCCAGACCGTCTGCGGGCAGAGATAGCCACACCAGACCCGACCGAGGAAGGTGGTAATAAAGAAGAGTCCGAAGGCGGCGATCATGAAGAGCCAGGCAAGCAGGGTCAGATCCTGCGGCCAGATGGTGGCGCCAAAGATATGGAACTGCTGGTGACCGAGGTCGAACAGCACCGCCTGTCGCCCGTCGTAACGCAGCCAGGGCAGCAGCACGAACAGCGCCACAAAGAACCAGCCCATGGCCTTGCGCATCCGCTGCCAATACCCTTTCTGGGCCCGCACATAGATGCGGTTGCCCGGGTTGAATCTGTCGTCGCTGGCTTTGAACGTATTGGGGTTGAAGGTCCCGGTTACGCCCTTGTCGGTGACGTCCTTGATATCGATTTTATCGTGGTCGGCCATTGCAAGACATCGCTCCCTTATTTGTTATGGAGCGGATTATATCTTAAACAGCATGCTAATTGTGTGGATTAGATGTATCTAATATTGGGGTTGGATCGCAATTTTCGGCAACAAAAAAGCGCATCACCCCGAGGTGATGCGCTTCCGCTAAAGATTCACTTGATTCCGCGAGCTTTGAGCAGTGCCTCTTTGAAATCGGGCACATGATCCTTGGCCAGACCGGGGATCATCGCCTGCTTGTCGGATTCCCGCATCTTGAGGTGATAGATGAGCATGTCGTCGGTCAGCTCGGACAGAGGCCCTTCAAATCCCGCTTCTTGGGCCAGTTTGGCAACAAACTGCACCAGGCTGAGATCCTGTTCCTTGATCCAGGCAGGCTGCAACAACTCCAGCAGCTCTTCGATACGATGACATTGCATAGACAACCTCTTTAATCTGTCACGTTAAATTCAGGCAACCTTACCCATCAAGGCTACTTCGATTCGATCCCGCCCATTATGCTTGGCCTGATAGAGTGCCGCATCCGCTTTTTGGATCAAATCGGCGATTTTCATGCTGTTGTCCGGTATCAGTGTCGCAACACCAAAACTACATGTGACCCGACCGGAGACCAGTGACTTCTGGTGCGGGATGGCCAGCTCCTTGAGCGCCTGCCGCACATTGTCCGCCACCTGCAACGCCCCCTGCATGCCGGTGCAGGGCAGCAGCAAGGCGAACTCTTCGCCCCCGTACCGGGCCGCCAGATCGTCCTCGCGCCGCTCCACCTCGGCCAGCAAGCCAGCCACCTGTTGCAAACAGTCATCCCCCAGCTGATGGCCGTAGAGATCGTTGAACTGCTTGAAGTAATCCACATCCACCAGCACCAGCGACAACGGCGCCCGGGCGCGATGGCAGCGCCGCCAGGCCCGCTCCAGAGAGTCGTCGAGATGGGCGCGGTTGGCGATGCCGGTCAGGCCGTCGAGGCGGGAGGTGAGACGCAAATGCTCGGAGACCGCCTTCAGTTCGGCCACCAGCTCGGCGTTGGAGAAACGGTGGTGGAGCGAGGCGATCTGATCCCGCCGCATCCGGCGCAACAGGGTCGGCAGAAAGACAAACAGATAGCCCGCCAGCATGCAGGAGACAATCCGCTCCTGCTCGTTGCCATTGCCCAGCTCGAACAGCATCGCCATGCCCAGCGGCAGGGCTGAACCATAGAGGGTGCGGCGGCTGCCAAACAGCATGATGGCGCTGCCGGTAAGAATGAGACTGGAGAGCATCATCATGGCGGCCCGGTAGGTATCGGGCAGCTTGTCCATGTAGAGCAGCACCCCGAGGGCCCAGATGATGGAGGTGATGGTGACTCCGATAAAGAGCTCCCGCTCCAGCACCGGCAGCGGTGTCTGGTGCAGGCGGGCTCGGCGCCAGCGCAAGTGCCAGCCCCGACCCAGCAGCCACAGGAAAGTGCCTGCCAGCCAACCGAGCGCTTCGATGGCGGGTAGATAATCGTGAAACAGCAGACTCCAGCCAAATGCCAACACGCCCAAACAGGGGAGACTGAACGATGCATGGGTATAGAGCTGGGCCATAATGGCCTGCTTAACCTGGCGTGTCACACTCTGGGTCAACTGAGTACTCCTGTACAAGAGCCGAGCAGTCTACCATTACCCCCTGACCCGCAACAATAAAGCGCCGCTTATTAAGAAGTTAATCAATCAATAACGATTTCTTCTGCGCTGGCAGGTGAGTCCTTGCTCACCCCTTCTCCAATTCGTCGAGGATCGGGCACTCGGGATTTTCATCCCCGTGGCAGCAGCAAACCAGCCCTTCCAGGGAGGTAAGCATGGCCTGCAAGCCGGCGATGCGAGCCCGCAGATCGACGATCTTCTCCTGCGCCAGCTTCTTCACCTGGGCGCTGGTTCTGTGCTCGTCCCGATAGAGCGCCAGCAGCTCCTGACACTCCTCCAGATTGAAGCCGGTCTCCCGCGCCCGCTTGACGAAACGCAACTCCCGCAACGCCCCTTCCGTGTAACTGCGATAGCCGTTGTCACTGCGTACCGGGGCTGTGATGAGGCCAATGCTCTCGTAATAACGGATGGTCTTGGCGGTCAGCCCAGTGGCCTTGGCAACCTTGCTGATATTCATTTATGCCTCCTTACTGATCGGGTTGGATGCTGGCCCGTGCGCCGCCCTGGGCTGCCAGCGTTTCAATAACAGGGAATTGCTCAAAACGGTAATGCTGCTCAGGGCCATGGCCGCCCCCGCCAGCTCGGGGCTCAGGTAGCCCAGTGCCGCCAGCGGAATACCGATGATGTTGAACACAAAGGCCCAGAACAGATTCTGCTGTATGGTGCGCCAGGTCGCCGCCGAGATATCGATGGCATCGGCCACCAGCCGCGGGTCGGAGCGCATCAGGGTGATGGAAGCAGTCTCCATCGCCACATCGGAGCCGGAGCCCATGGCGATACCGACATCCGCCGCCGCCAGCGCCGGGGCGTCGTTCACCCCGTCACCCACCATGGCCACCAGCCCGCGGGTTTGCGCCCGCAACGCCTCCACTTTCTCCACCTTGCCCGCTGGCAGCACGGAGTCAAAGGCTCCGTCCAGTCCCAGCTTGGCGGCGATATGGGCCACGGGGGCCGGCGCGTCGCCGCTCACCAACCAGCTGGCAATGCCGCGCTGACGCAGAGTGGCGATGGCTTCCGGACTCTCGGGGCGCAGGGTATCAGCCAGCGCCGCGATACCGGCCACCACGCCGTCGATGGCCACCCAAACCCGGGTCGCGCCATCGGCGGCTTGTTCATCCTGTTGCGGCTGATCAATGCCGAGCTGGGCTAGCAGGGAACCATTGCCGATGGCGACACTGTGGCCCGCCACCTGACCGACTATGCCGGCACCGACCCGCACCTCGACCGCCTCCGGCTGAGGCAGTGCCACCCCGCTGCCGACCGCCTCGCGCATCGCCAGCGCCAGCGGGTGTTCGCTCGCCTGCTGCAGGGCGGCGGCGAGACGCAACTGATCGGCAGTGCCACTCCAGCTCGCCAGTACAGGCTTGCCTTGAGTGAGCGTGCCGGTCTTGTCGAAGATCAGCGCCTTGATGACGTGGGCCTTCTGCAAGGTATCCACATCCTTGATCAGGATACCGTGGCGCGCCGCGACGCCAGTGCCGGTGACAATGGCCGCCGGGGTCGCCAGCCCCAGCGCACAGGGGCAGGCGATCACCAGCACCGCCACCGCTGCCAGCAGCGCCTGACCGAAGTCGTTGCTGATGGCGTACCACACCAGCAGGGTGAACAGGGCAATGGCCATCACCACCGGCACAAACACGGCGGAGACCTTGTCCACCAGCTGCTGCAGCGGTGCCTTGCCCATCTGGGCACTCTCCACCAGCGCGATGATCTTGCTGAGGCTGGAATCCTCCCCCACGGTCGTGGCTTCGATCTCCAGCACGCCGGAGCGGTTGATGGCTCCGCCCAGCACCTTGTCGCCCGCACTGCGCGGCACCGGCAGACTCTCGCCGGTGAGGATCGATTCGTCCAGTTCGCTGGCGCCGCTAACGATTTTGCCATCCACCGGCACCCGCTCGCCCACCAGCACCCGCAGCCGATCGCCGCGCAGCACCTCGTCGATGGCGACGCTTTGCCAGTTCTCGCCACGCCAGACGGTGGCGGTTTCCGGCCGCAGCGCCATCAGTTCGCGAATGGCGGACTGGGTGCTGCGTCTGGCCCGTGCCTCCAGCAACTTGCCGAGGGAGATCAGGGTAATGATGATGGCGCTCGCCTCGAAATAGAGCTTGCCGCTGGCAGCCATCCCCAGCGTCAGCAGCAGATAGAGGCTATAGAAGTAGGCCGCACTGGTACCGGTCGCCACCAGCACATCCATATTGGCTGCGCGATTCTTGATGGCGAGCCAGGCGCCGCGATAGAAACGGGCACCGATCCAGAACTGCACCGGGGTGGCGAGCAGCAGCTCCAGCCATGCGGGCAGATGCCAGGGGAACAGTCCGGCCATGGCCAGCATCCCCACCAGCAGCGGCAGGGTCAGCAGGGCCGATACGATGACCCGGGTTTGCGCCTGACGGGCAGTGGCCGCCTCCTGCGCTTCCCGCTCCAGCAACTGCTGGCGACGGCCGCTGGCCGAGCCTTGTGCCAACTGGGCGCCAAAGCCGAGCGCCTCGATCTGCTCGCGCAAAGCGGCCGGGGTCTGCATCCCGGGCACCAGCACGATCCGGGCCTGTTCGATGGAAAAATTGACCTCGGCGGAGATCACGCCGGGCAGCGCGGCCAGCATCTTGTTCAGTCGAGCCGAACAACCGGCACAAGTCATACCGGTAATTTGAAACAAAAAGGTCTCGCTGCCGTAGTCGTAACCCTGACTCTTGATGCTGTCGAGCACCGCAGGCAGGCGGTCGGGGCTGGCCAACTCGATGGCCGCCTGCTCCAGCGCGAAATTGACGGTGGCCGATACCCCGTCGAGTTTGTTGAGACTGGCCGCGATACGGCCTGCGCAGTTGGCGCAGCTCATGCCGCTGAGCGGCAACTGCAAATGAATAGGTGATTGAAGATGAGTGGTCATGTTGTTCCTCCCCGGAACCCGTCGGCACCACAAAACGCCGACCGGCAAACCCTAACCTTTACTGTAAGGGCAAGCTCAAGCCACATGATCCACTTTTTGCAGATGAAAATGCGGCGCCCGTTTGCTGCCAGAGAGCAAACGGGCGCCGCATTCAGCTATTGCGCGGTGCGAGCGGAGCTCAGATACCGTACTGGGCGCGGTAAGCCTTCATGGCCGCCAGTTGCTCGGCCAGCTCCGGCTGTTCGGCCTGCTTCTCTTCCAGATAGGCAATCAGGTCGCTCATCTGGATGATAGCGATGATGTGGGCGCCGTAGTCACGCTCCACCTCCTGAATGGCGGAGAGCTCGCCCTTGCCCTTCTCCTGACGGTCCAGCGCGATCAGCACGCCCGCCAGCGAGGCGCCGTTGGCCTGGATCAGATCCATAGATTCGCGGATGGCAGTGCCGGCGGTGATGACGTCGTCCACCAGCATGACGCGCCCCTTGAGCGGGCTGCCCACCAGATTGCCGCCCTCGCCGTGATCCTTGGCCTCCTTGCGGTTGAAGCACCAGGGCACGTCCACATCGTGCTGCTCCACCAGCTGCACGGCGGTGGCGGAGGCGATGGGGATCCCCTTGTAGGCCGGGCCAAACAGCACATCGAACTCGATACCGGCATCCATCAGGGCGGCGGCATAGAAGCGGCCGAGACGGGCCAGATCGCGGCCGCTGTTGAACAGACCGGCGTTGAAGAAGTAGGGGCTTTTACGACCGGATTTCAGGGTAAATTCACCGAATTTGAGGACCTGTTTCTCCAGGGCGAACTCGATAAATTGACGCTGGTAGGCTTTCATTCTGGCTCCTTGCTTGGCTTGTCGTTGTCTTGTGTGGGGGTATAAAAAAACGCGGTCAATGCCGCGTTTGCAGGATCTGTTGACGCTTCGTCACAGCCGCGACGGAGTCGGTTTTTGCGCAGAACTAGGCATGAGATGCGAAGTTTGGTAATCCAAACGAGGCATCGAATAACGACGTTATGCACAAAAACCGCCCCGTCCCTACGGGTTGCGTGGCAAAGGATGCCATGCGTTGTTGCAGGACTTGCCAAGGGAATAACCATTGGCGACATCCTGCGCCTAGCCTGGCATCCTTTGACACTGCAACGCGACTTGTGCCGAAACATCAACAGGTCCTGGTATCAGGAAAGCGACTGCTTCTGCAGCGCAATGATGTCGGCAATGCCGCCCTTGGCGAGCGCCAGCATCTCCAGCAGCTCTTCATGGGTGAAGGGCTCGGCCTCCGCGGTGCCCTGCACTTCGATGATGCGACCATCTTCGGTCATCACCACGTTCATGTCGGTCTCGGCGGCGGAGTCTTCGATATACTCCAGATCGCAGATGGCTTCGCCCTGATACATGCCGACGGAGACGGCGGCGATCATCTGCTTGAGCGGGCTCTGCTTGATCATGCCCTTCTCGACCATCCAGTTCAGCGCATCCACCAGCGCCACGCAGGCACCGGTAATGGAAGCGGTGCGAGTGCCGCCATCGGCTTGCAGCACGTCACAGTCAACTGTGATGGAGTGCTCGCCCAGCGCAGTCAGGTCTACCGCGGCGCGCAGGGAGCGCGCGATCAGACGGGAGATCTCCAGAGTACGGCCACTCTGCTTGCCGGAGGCCGCTTCGCGGTTCATCCGGGAGTGGGTGGAGCGCGGCAGCATGCCGTATTCGGCAGTCACCCAGCCCTGGTTCTTCCCTTTCAGGAAGCGCGGCACGCTGGTGTCAACGCTGGCGGTGCAGAGCACGCGAGTGTTACCGAACTCCACCAGCACTGAGCCTTCTGCATGTTTGGTGAAATTGCGGGTAATGGTAACCGGGCGAAGTTGCGCGGCACTGCGATCGCTGGGACGTGACATGGAACGGACCTCTGGGCTGGCTCAAATTGGCGGGGGATTATAAGTGATCCCGCCCCAAATATCAGCCGCTAAAACCACGGCATCGGCTGACGAGCAGGGCCGGGCTGAGTATACTGGCCGCACACTTCATCAAGCCCGGAACAATCAATGATTCACAGCATGACCGCCTACGCCCGCAAGGAATTCAAGGGCGACTGGGGCACAGCCGTTTGGGAAATTCGTTCGGTCAACCAGCGTTATCTGGAGACCTACATTCGCCTGCCGGAGCAACTGCGCAGCCTGGAGCCGGTACTGCGTGAGCGTTTCCGCGCCAAGCTGCAGCGCGGCAAGGTGGAGTGCAACCTGCGTTTCGAAGCCGCTCAGGCCGCTGCCAGCCAGCTGCACATTAATGAAGAGCTGGCCAAGCTGATCATCGACAGCGCCAGCTGGGTAATGAAAGAGGCGGGTCAGGGCCAGCTCAATCCGGTCGACGTACTGCGCTGGCCGGGTGTCATGGCTGCCGCCGAGCAGGACATGGACGCGGTCGCCACCGAGCTGCTCGGCGGGTTTGACCAGACTATGGAAGATTTCCTCGCCTCCCGCGCCAGCGAAGGGGCCAACCTCAAGGCGCTGATCGAACAGCGTCTGGCCGGTATTCAGGTGGAAGTGAAGAAGGTGCGCGTCCACCTGCCGCAGATCATCGAGTGGCAGCGCCAGAAGCTCACCGACCGTCTGGCCGAAGCCAAGGTTGAGCTGGATCCGGCCCGCATCGAGCAGGAGATCGTCATGCTGGCCCAGAAGATCGACGTGGCCGAAGAGCTGGATCGTCTGGAGATGCACATCAGCGAGACCAACAAGATCATGAAGAAGGGTGGCGCCTGTGGCCGTCGTCTCGACTTCATGATGCAGGAGTTCAACCGCGAGTCGAACACGCTTGGTTCAAAGTCGATCAACGCCGAAGTGACCCAGTCCGCCGTCGAGCTGAAGGTTCTCATCGAGCAGATGCGCGAGCAAATTCAAAACATCGAGTGATGAGTCGCTGACTATCCGGTTGTTGCCTGCAAAAGAGCCCTTGATTCCTCAAGGGCTCTTTTATTTTCAGGCCATGAGATTTCCACTAGTGAGCCAACGAGCGAGAGAAGCCCTAGCCTATCGGAATCACCAGCGCCGGTTGGTGAGGGTCGCTCAGCCGTTCGGCCAGATAGTCCACCAGCAGCCGCACCTTGGGGGAGAGGTGGCGGTTATGGGGATAGAGGGCCCAGATCCCCTCGGCCGGGGCCCGCAGTTCGGGCAGCAGCTCGATCAGTTCACCTCGGGCCAGATGGTCGCTCACGTAGTAGTCCGGCAGCTGGATGATGCCGATCCCCTTGAGCGCCGCATCCAGCAGGGCGTGGCCACTGTTGCACTGCAACAGGCCGCGCACCCGCACGCTGTGGGGACGACCATCCAGGGTAAAGTGCCACTCGTCGCTGTTGCCCACCAGACAGGTGTGGCGGGTCAGCTCGGAGAGGCTGTTGGGTATACCGTGGCGGGCGGTGTAGGCCGGTGAGGCGCAGACATAGGGCACCCGCTGCGCCAGCTTGCGCGCCACCAGCGTCGAATCCTTGAGGTGGCCGAGCCGCAGCGCCAGATCGTAGCCTTCGTGCACCAGATCCAGCAGCTGGTTGGTAAGGTTAAGGGTCACCTCCAGCTGGGGGAAACGCACCATGAAGTCGTTCACCAGCGGGGCGATGCGGCTCTCGCCGTAGGAGACGGGGGCCGTGATGCGCAGGGTGCCTTGCGGCACCGCCTGATGGCGCCCCACCGCCAGCTCTGCCTCGTAGAGGTTGTCCAGCAGCTGACGGCAGTGGCGATAGTAGATCTCGCCAAGCTCGGTGAGCCGCACCTGACGGGTGGTGCGCAGCAGCAGCTTGGCCTGCAGCCGATCTTCCAGCTGTGCCACCTGACGGCTGACCTGCGCCACCGACACCCCCAGCTTGCGCGCCGCCGGGGTAAAGCCCCCCTGCTCCGCCACGCTGACAAATTCACAGATCCCTTCCCAGCCGAACATTATTACCTGTGTGTAAAAGTGATTTGAGATTTGCCCTCATTATCACCAAATCGGCGGGAAACTACACTGACCGTCCGAACTCATCTCTGTTCACCCTGCTCAACAAGAAGGATGTCATTCATGGCACAGGTTCAAAGCATCAAGTGTAAGGCCGCCATCGCCTGGGGCCCGGGTCAGCCCCTCTCCATCGAAGAAGTGGAAGTCATGCCACCGCAAGCGGGCGAGGTGCGGGTGCGCATCGTCGCGACCGGCGTCTGCCACACCGATGCCTTCACCCTCTCCGGTGAGGATCCGGAAGGGGTCTTCCCCTGCATTCTCGGCCACGAGGGGGGCGGCATCGTCGAATCGGTCGGCGAAGGGGTCACCAGCGTCAAGGTGGGCGATCACGTGATCCCGCTCTACACCCCCGAGTGCGGCGAGTGCAAATTCTGCAAATCCGGCAGGACCAACCTCTGCCAGAAGATCCGCGCCACCCAGGGCAAGGGGCTGATGCCGGACGGCACCACCCGCTTCTCGAAAGATGGCCAGCCCATCTATCACTACATGGGCACCTCCACCTTCAGCGAATACACGGTACTGCCGGAGATCTCCATCGCCAAGGTCGACCCGGCCGCCCCGCTGGAAGAGGTCTGTCTGCTCGGCTGCGGCGTCACCACCGGCATAGGCGCCGTGATGAACACCGCCAAGGTGAAAGAGGGTGAGAGCGTAGCCATCTTCGGACTGGGTGGCATCGGCCTCTCGGCGGTGATCGGGGCTCGTCTGGCCAAGGCCGGTCGCATCATCGCCATCGACATCAACGAGAGCAAATTCGAACTGGCCCGCAAGCTGGGGGCCACCGACTGCATCAACCCGAACGATTACGACAAACCGATTCAGGAGGTGATCGTCGAGCTGACCGATGGCGGCGTCGACTTCTCCTTCGAGTGCATCGGCAACGTCAAGGTAATGCGTGCGGCGCTGGAGTGCTGCCACAAGGGGTGGGGCGAGTCTGTCATCATCGGCGTCGCCGGAGCGGGTCAGGAGATCAGTACCCGTCCGTTCCAACTGGTGACCGGTCGGGTCTGGCGCGGCAGCGCCTTCGGCGGGGTTCGCGGTCGCAGCGAGCTGCCGAGCTATGTACAGCGCTACATGCAGGGCGAGTTCCGTCTCGATGACTTCATCACCCACACCATGGGGCTTGAGCAGATCAACGAGGCGTTCGACCTGATGCATGAAGGCAAGAGCATCCGCACCGTCATCCACTACTGAGCATGATCACCCCGCCCGCCACTGCGGGCGGGGTGCAGGAGTCCTTCGATGAATCTGGAGATTATCAGCAGCAACAAGAGCTTCGGCGGCTGGCACAAGCGCTATCGCCACCACGCCAGCGTGCTCGGCTGCGAGATGAATTTTGCCATCTATCTGCCGCCTCAGGCCCTCACCGGCCAGAAGGTGCCCGTGCTCTACTGGCTCAGCGGCCTCACCTGCACCGATGAGAACTTCATGCAGAAGGCGGGTGCCCAGCGCATTGCCGCCGAGCTCGGCATCGCCATGGTGGCGCCGGACACCAGCCCCCGCGGCGACGGCGTAGCGGACGATCCCGGTTATGACCTCGGCATGGGGGCAGGCTTTTACGTCAATGCCAGCCAGAGCCCCTGGCAGGCGCACTACCAGATGTATGACTACGTCACCCGCGAACTGCCTGACTTGATAGAGACCCACTTCCCGGTCTCGACCCGCCGCGCCATCAGTGGCCACTCCATGGGCGGTCACGGTGCGCTGATCGCCGCGTTGCGGGAGCCCGGTCGCTACCGCTCGGTCTCGGCGTTCAGCCCGATCTGCCACCCGAGCCGCTGCCCCTGGGGCCAGAAGGCGCTCGGCGCCTACCTCGGCAGCAATCCTCTGCTGTGGCAGGAGTGGGATGCCTGCCAACTGCTGCGCCACCAGCCGGTCACGCCGCTACCAACCTTGGTGGATGTGGGGCTGGATGATCCCTTCCTCGCCGAGCAGTTGCATATCGATGCGCTGGCCGAGGTGGCAGCCAGCAAGGAGTGGCCGCTGGAGCTCAACCGCCACGAGGGCTATGACCACAGCTACTACTTCGTGGCGAGCTTTATCGAGGCGCACCTGCGCTTTCACGCCCGCCACCTCTGATCAAAACAGGCCCGTTGCGGGCCTGTTTCAGTTGTGGTGATCGGTTGATATCAGCTGCCCGCTCGGGTCACGCCGCCGGAGCCTGCGATCTGCTGCTCCACCTTGGGATCGCCCCAGTAGGCGATGTTACCTGAGCCGGCGATGCCGACTTTCAGCGTCTCCTGCGCCCGTACCGCCACATCACCACTACCGGCGATATTGACCTCTACCTCGTTGCCGCGCATCTCGCTCCCGAGCACGTCGCCAGATCCGGCAATGTTCAGCTCGATGGCCTGCGCCGAACCGCTGCCCAGCTCCAGACTGCCGGTGCCAGCGATATTCCCTTCCAGCCGTTTCAGCTCCAGCTGACTGGCGACGATGTCACCGGTACCGGCCACCGACAGCACCAGCTCATCGCCCTTGAAGCCGCTCAGATCGCCGTTGCCGGTCCCGGCCAATGCCAGTTCGTTCAACACCGGCAAGGTGATGGTCAGCTCCAGCGGCTCGGTAGGATCGAGCCGGTAACCCTCCTTCACCTCGATCTCCAGCTTGTCACCGCTCTCGGTCAGCACCAGATAGGGCAGCAGGTTCTCCTGCCCCTTGATCAGGATACCGCGCGGCTCCCCCGCGACCAGATGGAGGGTGGCAGGCACCCCCGCCAGCACCCGGGTCACCCCGTCACCAAGCGCCTGCTGGCGCTCGACCACAGCCCCCGCGCCGGTCACTCTGGTCTGATCCAGCCAGTGACAGCCACTGAGCCCTGCCATCAACATGACAACCATCATCCATTTCATCGCTACTCTCCTCCTTATGTGTTGGCCATCCCGGGCCAATTGGTTTTCATGCTCTGCAAAGCGTGAGCCAAAAATTAACCTAATGATTCAAAAGGAAATAACTATTTCACCCAGAACAAACCGAAGAATTCAGAGAGCCATTTAGACCATATTTTGGTGAAAATAACCATTCTCGAACGGATATGATTGTGGCTGATTGGCGGGTCGTCCTGCCGGTCACTATGCTGACAGCCCGTGGAAGTTTTTAATTGCCCTGCCGGTCTGTTGAGCCAATAGTGATACTTCGTGCGTACCAAGCTCTCCATTGCGGTAATCTCATTACCACTGTCTTGTCAGTCTTCACTGCCAACAAGGAGTCAGAGCGTGACCCAAGCAAGCCCTCTCTATGCCACCGCCACCGGTCTGCCGGAACCGACTCGCACCCCGCTGCTGACCGGCAGCGATCCCGAGCAGAAACGGCGCGAGCTGCTCGCCTACTTCTGCCAGACCTTCGATCTCTACGATTCGCTGTTCGACTGTCTGGCCGATGAGCGGGCCTGGTTCAACAAGGCGATCCCGCTGCGCCACCCGCTCATCTTCTACTACGGCCACACCGCCGCCTTCTTTATCAACAAGCTGCTGGCGGCGCGCCTGATCGATCAGCGGCTGGATGCCCGCATCGAGGCCATGGTCGCCATCGGGGTGGACGAGATGAGCTGGGACGATCTGGACGAGACCCACTACGACTGGCCCAAGGTCAGCGAGCTGCGCAGCTATCGGGCCAAAGTCCGTTCGCTGGTGTGCGATTTCATCCGCCAGATGCCGCTCACCCTGCCCATCGACTGGCAGAGCCCGGCCTGGGTGATCCTGATGGGGATAGAGCACGAGCGCATCCACCTCGAGACCTCCAGCGTGCTGATCCGCCAGCTGCCACTCGCCTGGGTGCGACCGCAGCCTTATTGGCCCGCCTGTACCGAAGCCCGCCGCCGCATTGATCAGGTGCCCGCCAACAGCCTGCTGCCGGTGGCCGGCGGCAAGGTGCGCCTTGGCAAGCGGGACGCCACCTACGGCTGGGACAACGAATATGGCGAGCGCCATATCGAGCTGGCCCCGTTTCAGGCCAGCCGCATGCTGGTGAGCAATGCCGAGTACCTCGCCTTCGTCCAGGCGGGCGGCTACGGCCAGCAACCGTGGTGGGATGAGGAGGGATGGGGCTGGTGCCAGTACGCCAAGGCGCAGATGCCCACCTTCTGGGTGGGTGACCCCGCCGAGCCCGAACAATTGCAGCTGCGGCTGATGACCGAGCAGATCGCCATGCCATGGGACTGGCCAGTCGAGGTCAACCAGCTGGAGGCGGCTGCCTTCTGTCGCTGGAAGGCGGCCCGGACCGGACTTCCCATCCAGCTGCCGAGCGAGGCGGAATGGATGCTGCTGCGCGAGCAGCTACCCGGCGATCAGCCGGACTGGACGGAAGCCCCCGGCAATATCAATCTGGCCCGTTTTGCCTCCTCCTGCCCGGTGGATGCCTGCCCGCAAGGGGAGTTCTTCGATCTGGTGGGCAATGTCTGGCAGTGGACCAGCACCGCCATCGATGGCTTCGACGGCTTTAAAATCCACCCGCTCTACGACGACTTCTCCACCCCCACCTTTGATGGCAAGCACACCCTGATCAAGGGGGGCAGCTGGATCAGCACAGGTAACGAAGCGCTCAAATCATCCCGTTACGCCTTCCGGCGTCACTTCTTCCAGCATGCGGGTTTCCGCTATCTGGTCTCCCGTTATCAGGAACCCGTTATCGTGAATCCCTATGAAACCGACACGCTGGTCGCTCAGTACCTCGACTTCCAGTACGGCCCGAGCCACTTCGGGGTAGCCAACTACGCCAAGACGCTTGCTGATCTTGCTGGCGAGCTGTGCAGCAACCACCAGCGGGCGCTGGATATCGGCTGCGCCACCGGCCGCGCCAGTTTCGAACTGGCTCGCTACTTCCAGCATGTGGACGGGGTGGACTACTCGGCCCGCTTCATCGATGTGGCGCTGGCCCTCGCCAGTCAGGACAGTTTCCGCTACGCCATTCCGCTGGAGGGTGAACTGGTGGAGTATTGCGAGGCGCGCCTGTCGAGCCACGGGCTGGGGGCAAGTCAGGCTGAGCGCATCCACTTCAGTCAGGGGGATGCCTGCAACCTCAAACCCAAATATGACCACTACGATCTGGTGCTCGCCTCCAACCTGATCGACCGGCTGCGGGAGCCCGCCCGCTTCCTGCGGGATATCGCCCCCCGGCTGCGCAGCGGTGGCCTGCTGGTGCTCACCAGCCCCTACACCTGGCTGGCGGAATATACCCCGCCCGCCAACTGGCTCGGCGGTATTCGCGAAAACGGCGAGGCGCTCACCACCTATCAGGCGCTGCAACGGCTGCTGGCGGCGGAGTTCGAGGAGCACTGCCCGCCCCGGGATGTGCCCTTCGTCATCCGCGAGACCGCCCGCAAATACCAGCATACGGTGGCGCAGCTGACCGTCTGGCGCAAACGCTAATCCGCCGATCGGCATGCAGATGAGAAGAGGGAGGCCAACGGGCCTCCCTCTTGTTATGGCAGTCAAAACGGCGCGAGTATCAATGCCCCTGCTCGTGATAGCGGCGGGCCAGCACGGCGCAGACCATCAGCTGGATCTGGTGGAAAATCATCAGCGGCAAGACCATGACACCGACGCTGGCGGCCGGGAACATGACGTTGGCCATCGGCACCCCGTTGGCGAGACTCTTTTTCGAGCCGCAGAAGACGATGGTGATCTCGTCCGCCTTGTCGAAGCCGAGGCGGCGGCTGATCCAGACGTTCCAGCAGAGCACCAGCGCCAGCAAGACGCAGCTCAGCAGCACGATACTGGCCAGATCGTACCAGCCTACCTGATGCCAGATCCCCTGCACCACCGCCTCGCTGAAGGCGACGTAGACCACCAGCAGAATGGAGCTCTGATCCAGCTTGCCGATGAGCGGCCGGTGACTGTCGACCCAGCGACCGATCAGCGGGCGCGACAGGTGGCCGACCACAAACGGCAGCATCAGCTGCATCATGATGGACTGGATAGAGTGCCAGGTGTCGATCCCCTCCCCCTGCACGTGGATCATCATCCCCACCAGCACCGGCGAGAGAAAGATACCGAGGATGCTGGAGGCCGAGGCGCTGCACACCGCCGCCGACACATTGCCCCCCGCCATCGAGGTGAAGGCGATGGCCGACTGCACGGTGGCAGGCAGAGCGCAGAGATAGAGGAAGCCGAGGTAGATAGCCGGGCTCAGCCAGCCCGGTACCAGCGGGGTGAGCAGCAGCCCGAGCAGCGGAAACAGCACGAAGGTGCTGAGCATCACCACCAGATGGAGCCGCCAGTGGCCGAGGCCTGCCAGCAGGTTCTGGCGCGACAGCTTGGCGCCATGCATGAAGAACAGGAGCGCCACCGCCAGCTTGGTCAGCAGACCGAACCAGACGGCTACCTGCCCCTCGCAGGGAAAGAGGGAGGCCAGAGTGACCACCGCAATCAGCACAACAGTAAAGGGATCCAGACGCACGAAAGGTCTCCATCAGAAGGGCATCCTGCAGCCATAGCGACAGTCAGGATTGGGGAGGGCAAGAAACAGAGCGGGAGATGTCTGGCACCTCCCGCTAAAACGAACCTCCAGCTTACCCCGATAACGGAGAGGCGCAAAGTTGAGCGGCGAATAATTGTTCATCAATGCTTAACGCATTCGCCATATTGCACAGCAAAAGTTGACGATAAAACGGCTGTGACAGCTACCCAACGGCTAAAAATGGATAAAAAAACGGGCGACCAAGGCCGCCCGTTCCGCTTTTTCACCCAGCCGATCAGCGCTGGCTGGCCAGCTTGCCGTTGCCGGTTTTCTTCTCATTGCCGGCGAGCTTGCGGGCTTGGCGCTTCTCGAAGCGGGAGATCCACCAGTAGGCCAGCGCCGAGAAGACCGCGGTCATAAAGACGTTGATGAAGAAGGCGCGCACCAGATCCACCCCGGCCGGGAAGGCGGAGGCGCTCATGCTCACCACGAAGATGGCGATCAGCACCGACACCACGCCCATCCCGAACTTGCGCGACCCCATGCGGAAGTCGCGCGGGGTGTCGTCATGTTTCCAGCGGAACACGAAGTAGGCCACCATGATGAAGATCGGCGGCAACATGGCGGTGCCGGCGGTGAGGTTGATGGCGGTGTTCATCATCTGCTGCACCGACTCGGAGCCGAAGCCGTTGACCACCAGCATCGCGAACACGAAGACAAACTGCCACCAGGCGGCGCGCACCGGCACGCCGTGCTCGTTGAGCTGGGTGGTCTTCTCGCCGTAAACCCCCTGCGGGATCTCGGAGAAGTGGATCTTCACCGGCGCCGAGGTCCACATCATCATGGAACCGAACATGGCGATAAACAGCACCACGCCGACGAAGCGGCCCACCAGCGCCTCGGAGAGCCCGAAATACTGCGCCATGCCGGTGAAGATCTCCACCATGCCGCCGGCATAGGTGAGGCTCTCGCGCGGTACGAACACGTTCACCAACAGGGAACCAACCGCATACATGGCACCGATGACGATACCCGCACTGATGATCACCTTGATAAAGGACTTCTGGCCCCCCTTCACGTCATTGAGGTAGGCCGCCGCCGTCTCGGCACCACCCGCCGCCTGGAAGATCCAGCACATGATGCCGAGCGTCGCCCAGTTGACGGTGGGAGTCATCGCCTCCAGCGTGATGGGCTGGGCCGGTACATGATCGCCACTCAGGGCCATCAGGGCACCCAGCACATAGATGGCGAACAGGGCAAACACCCCGTAGGCCACGATCTCGGCAATCTTGCCGAGCCAGCTCGCCCCCTTGGTGGATATGTGGGTCGCCGCCGCAAACAGCACGATGGAGATGATCGAGGTGACCATGGGCGAGAAGCTGTACTCATAGCCCAGCATGGCGTAGGAGGCGTAGGCGATGACGTTGGGCAGCAGGGAGACAAACCAGAACAGGTTCACGAACCAGTAGAGAAACGAACCCAGATAGGCCATCCGGGTGCCGAGCGGCTTTTTCAGCCAGTCGTACATCCCCGACTCGGAGTTTTTATTGGCCGAAACGAACTCGGCAATGATGAAAACGAACGGGATGAAGTAGACGATGGTCGCCAGCAGGAAGATGGGGGCTGAGCTGAGCCCCAGCTCGATGTTGTTGTTGACGATGTTGCGCACGTTGAACACGGCGGCAAAGGTCATCGACAACAGGGCAAACTTGCCTATGGTGCCGCGTACGGATTCAGACATGGTGTCCTCCAGTGGACTTGCGCTCCCTGCGGGTAACGCTGTGACTCTGTGATGTGTTTGGCAAGGGTCTGTCGGCCCCGCGCTTTACTCTCTTGTTATGATCGGGCCGCGTGGACGGCCTCGTTGCTGAACCGGTACCGTCTCCCGCACCGGCTCGCAATACCATTCAGACGATCGGGGTGCCCGGCGCCATCGGCACCCGCGGTTGCAACAGCACGCTCTGGCTCTCGTCCGGGGTCTCGGCGCAGAGCAACATGCACTCGGATCGCTCGCCGCGCATCTTGGTGGGCTTGAGGTTGGTCAGCACCACCACCTCGCTGCCCATCAGCTCCTCTTCGCTGTAGTAAGGCACCAGACTGGTGACGGTCTGCAGCGGCCGCTCGCCACCCACATCGATCTGGACGATGTAGAGTTTGTCGGCCCCGGGGTGACGCACCACCTCCAGCACCTTGCCCACCTTCATCTCGACCCGTTTGAATTCGGCAAACTCGATCGTCTCGCTCATTCTCTTTTCCTTTTCTGGTTCAACGGTTTGCGGGTGGCCAACGGCCACCCGGTTTGATTGGAATTCAATGCAGTGCCTATGGCGTCTGCATGGCAACCTGCGCCGCCGGCTGGGCCTCTTTCGCGCGTGCTTCGGCGCTAAGGGAGGCCTCGTATCTGTTGTATTTCCACCAGGCGAAGCCGAGGAAAATCACGATCCCGCCGACGTTGTAGAAGATGATGGTCATGATGTCGGCACCGGTCGGGAAGGTGGAGGCGAGGAAGCCCACCGAGAAGATGGCGATCAACACCGAGACCACGGCGATGCCGGTAGTGCGCGAACCCATCTTGAACTCACGCGGCAGGTGGTCGAGCTTCAGGCGCAGATTGAGGTAGGCCAGCATGATGAACAGCGGCGGCAGCATGGAGGCGGCAGCGGTCATGTTGATGACGGTGTTCATCAGATCCTGCGCGGTGTTGGAGCCCAGGGTCGGGATCACCATCAGTGGCAGCACTATGAGGTACTGGATCCAGGCTGCACGGGCAGGCACGCCGTTCTCGTTGAGCTCGACCGTCTTCTTGCCGAAGATGCCGGCCGGGATCTCGGAGAAGAAGATCTTCACCGGGGTCGCGGTCCACATCAGCAGAGAGCCGAACATGGCGGTGAAGGAGACCAGCCCGACGAAGCGGTTCATCAGGATCTCCGGCAGGCCGAAGTAGGCTGCCAGCCCCTCGAACACTTGCACCGAGCCGCCGGTATATTTCAGGGTGCCGCTCGGCACGAACACATTGATCAACAGCGACGCGATGGAGTAGAGCACGCCGATAAAGATCCCGGCGACGATGATCACCTTCACGAAGGACTTGGAGCCACCTTTCACGTCATTGACGTAGACCGCCACCGACTCGGCGCCACCGGCTGCCATAAAGATCCAGGTGGTGATGCCGAGGAAGGCCCAGCTGAAATCGGGGACCATGGCCTCTACCGTGATGGGGTCAGCCGGTTGCACGCCGCCCACCAGTGCCGCACCCGCCAGCAGAATGTAGGAGAGGGTCAGCAGCAGCATCAGGGACGAGGTCACCGAGGTGATGGGGCCGAGCATCTTGGCGCCGTTGGTGGAGACGTAGGTGGCAAAGGCGAACAGCACCATGCTCAATGCCGTGGTCGCCACCGGGGTGAGAATGTACTCGTAGCCGAGGAAGGCATAGGAGGCGTAGGCGATGACCCGCGGCAGCAGCGAGGTGAAGAAGAAGAGGTTCACGAACCAGTAGGTGTAGGCCGAGATAAAGGCCCAGCGACCGCCGAGGGAGCTCTTCACCCAGGCATAGACGCCCGCTTCGGAGTTCTTATTCAGTGACACAAATTCCGCAATGATCAGGCAAAACGGAATGAAGTAAAAAATGGTGGCCAGAAAGAACATCGGGGCCGAGGCCAGACCGATCTCGATGTTGTTGTTGATGACGTTGTTGAAGCTGAATACCGCCGCGAAGGTGAGCGACAGCAGACCAAACTTGCCTATCGTATTGCGTTTGGAATCAGACATGGTGCATCTCCAGACCTGTAGTTATCTAGCGAAAGAGCGGGGCATGATTTGTAGGGTGAGCCCCGCTCTTCCGGCTTTTGTCAGTGCAGAACCGGCGGCTTGTTATTTGTTCTTGAAGTAGCCGCCTTCAACGGTGACCTTGATGATCACCTTGCGCACCGGCGCATCGCCGACGAAGCGGTAGGCCTCGTCGTTCTCGAAGATCACCACCTGCCCATTGCCGACCTGCTGGCGCTCACGCACCTCACCGGCCAGCCACTCGCGGTCGGTGGTATCGTCATAGGCCTGCTCGACCGCCAGCTCGCTCTTGGCAGCCCACTCCACCGTCTCTGCCCCTTCCAGGTAGTAGTGAACGTCGAAGTAACGGCGCTGCCCCTCGAACAGGGAGGTGGCCGGGCTGGCCCCCTCCTGCAAGCGATAGGTGAGGGAGTCACCGATGGAGTGGCAGATGCCGGGCTTGAGGTTCGGCAGGTTGTTGATGGCCTCCACGCAGCGGCCCCACTTCTTGCCCTCCCGGTAGATGTTTTTGAACAGGGTCAGGTTGTCCAGGGTGATCATGCGAGGTTCCTCCCGCCGTTGATGGTGAGATCGAGCCCGGCCAGCGCAGCCGGATTGAGGTTGCCACGGGCGATGGGCAGCAGGGTCAGGCCGAAGCTGAACGGCTCGAAGCGCACCCGCCAGGAGTCCAGCACCTCGGAGCCCCAGGAGTTGGAGCCGAGCCCCAGCACCTTGTGATCCAGATTGAGGGTGAGATAACCGCTCGGTTCCAGCTCGTTGATGTGCTGCGCCGCGTGGATATGCTCCCAGCTGTAGGGCCAGACGCTGAAGTTGATGGGGGCATCTGGCCGCACGTAGAGACCGGCGCCGTGGCGGTTGGTCAGGGTCGCCCAGC
The DNA here is from genome assembly GCF_040907785.1 of Aeromonas sp. s8. Taxonomy (NCBI): domain Bacteria; kingdom Pseudomonadati; phylum Pseudomonadota; class Gammaproteobacteria; order Aeromonadales; family Aeromonadaceae; genus Aeromonas; species Aeromonas sp. s8. The sequence continues at coordinate 4,290 of NZ_JBFOCL010000056.1, read as the reverse complement.
GCACCTGCTGGCGGTTGCCGTTGTCCTGCGGGAAGGGGTAGTGCTCCCACATCTCGCTGACTGTGCTCTGGAAGCTGTCGATCCAGTTGCTCTGGCGGCTGTCCTGATAGTTTTCACCCGGCCCCATGCCGTAGTAGTGCACCCGGTCGAGATCCTGGCGAATACCCAGCTCGAAGCCGATCTTGGGGATGATGTCGTCATAACCGCCGTAGGGCTGGCCGGAGAGTGCCACGTGCAGCTGGCCATTCGGGCTCAGGGTGTAGACGTAACGGCAACGCATGCCGAAGTCGAACACCGGCGGCGCGATCAGGCTCTCGACCGTCACCTCGACCGCCTCGCCCAGCTGACGCCAGCTCAGAGTGCGGAAGTGCTCCTGCATGATCTGCAGGTGGTTCGGGTGCCACAGGCTCTCGTACTCCTGCTTGTGGTTGTCGATCATTGGCTTGAAGAAGGTGAGGCGCGGCGCCCGCTCGATGAGCTCGATACCATCCTGCTGCCAGCTCACCAGCTTGCCGTCGAGGCGCGAGAAGCGCAGGGCAAAGCCGCTTCCGCTCAAGGTCAGGTCGAGGCGCTCGTCGGCGATATGCAACGGAGTGGCGTTGGGGTTGGCAAAGGGTCGCAGCTGGCGAGTCGACTCTTTCAGCTGGAACTGGTACTGGCCCAACTCGTGCTCCGCCGCGCTGTAGCGGGTGGCAGTGGCCTTGATGACCCGCATCTGGACGAAGGTTTCCCGCCCATCAAGCGTGGGCAATTCGAGTTGCAGCTCGGCGATAGCACCGGGAGCAATCCCTTCCAACCGGATTTGCTGGCTGGCCAGCAGCTCGCCTTCGGCCTTCACCTCGACCAGCAGGCGGATGTCGTCGAGAGTGGAGAACCAGTAGCGGTTTTCCACTGCCAGCTTGCCGCTGGCCAGATCCAGAGCGCGCACCTTGACCGGGCAGATCACCTGCTTGTATTCGCGCAGGCCCGGCCCCGGGGTTTGATCCGGATAGATGAGGCCATCCATGCAGAAGTTGTAGTTGTTGGGATAGTCGCCATAGTCGCCACCGTACTTGTAGACGGGGCGGCCCTGCTCGTCCTGATCCAGAATGCCGTGATCGCACCACTCCCAGATGTAGTGGCCCTGAATGTGGGGATGGCGGTCGAACACCTGCTGATATTCGCTAAGACCGCCCGGGCCGTTGCCCATGGCGTGGGCGTATTCACAGAGGATGCGTGGCTTGGCCATCGGGAACTCGCCGAAGCAGTTCATCTGGGAGACGCGGGAATACATGGTGCTCACCACATCCACTACCTCGGCATCGCGATCCTCTTCGTAGTGCACCAGCCGGGTCGGGTCGATCGCCTTGCAGCGCTGGTACATGGCTCTGATGTTGCAGCCGTAACCGGACTCGTTGCCGAGCGACCAGATGATGATGGAGGGGTGGTTCTTCTGGGCGTGCACGTGGCGCTCGATGCGATCCACGAACACCGGCTCCCAGAAGGGGTCATCGGTGATGCGGCTGAGATCGCCGACGTTGGCAAAACCGTGGGTCTCCACGTCGGTCTCCGCCATCACGAACAGACCGTACTGGTCACACAGCTCGTAGAAACGCGGGTCGTTCGGATAGTGGGCAGTGCGCACCGAGTTGAGGTTGTGCTGCTTCATCAGCACGATATCGCGTTCAACACGGTCCATACCGACCGCGCGGCTCTTGAGGTGGTCGTTGTCGTGACGGTTCACCCCGTGCAGCTTGAAGTAGTGACCATTGACGTAGAAGAGGCCATCCTTGACCTTGATTTCACGCACCCCGACCCGCTGCGGGATCACTTCCAGCAGCTCACCCTGACCGTTGTAGAGGGAGAGTTGCAGCTGGTAGAGGTAAGGATCTTCGGCGCTCCACAGATGGGGATTGGCCAGATCCAGCGTGAAGCGGCAATCACACTTGCCGTCGATGGCGAGATGATCGAGCGAACCGCTGGCGATCTCGCGGCCTTGATCCAGCAGCGACCAGACCAGACGGTGATCACGGGCGGCCGCCCCCAGGTTCTCGAGCTGGATATCGCAGCTCAGGGTAGCGCTCTGATTGTCATCGGCCAGCGCGGTGCGGATGAAGAAGTCCTGCACATGGGCGGCCGGTTTGCCCACCAGATAGACGTCGCGGAAGATCCCCGCCATCCACCACATGTCCTGATCTTCGATATAGGTGGAGTCGGCCCACTGCATCACCCGCACTGACAGCAGGTTCTCGCCAACCTTGGCGTAGGCACTGATATCGAACTCGGCGGTGAGACGGCTGCCCTTGCTGAAGCCGACGTAGTGGCCGTTCACATAGACCTCGAAGTAGGTCTCCACCCCGTCAAACTTGATGATCACCTGCTCGCCGTCCCAGGCCGGGCTCAACATGAAGCTGCGCTGATAGGCGCCGGTGGGGTTGTTGGTCGGCACGAAGGGCACGTCGATGGGGAAGGGAAAACCTTCGTCGGTGTACTGCAGCTGACCATGTCCTTCCATCTGCCACATGTTGGGCACGGTGATCTGGCCCCACTCGCTCATGGGGCTGTGATAGAAGGCCTCCGGCACCTGCAGGGGGTGGTCAAAGTAGTGGAACTGCCACTGGCCGCCAAGGCTCAGAAAACGACGGCTCAGCTCGCGCTGCATGGTTGCCGCCAGCGCGTGGTCGGCATAAGAGAAGAAGTAGGCGCGCGGAGCCAGCCTGTTTTCACCAACGAATTGGACGTTTTCCCAGTTATTCACATGTCCTCCCGGAACAAGGCAACGTTAACTGGGTAAACTCTAGATAAACATTTACTAAATATCAGCTTTGGATTGGTAAAGTTTTAACCTGATCACAATGAACAGATGGTTTTGTGAGCGAGATCAGAAGCGGGAGATAAAGGAGGGCAAGATATGGAGGAGTGGCATGGATGTTGATAACAGTTGGCTGACTAGCAATAAAATCAACTATAAAACAATATGATATGAAGTTGTTGGATGATATGGGAAAGAGGTTTGCTTGGGAGAGGTGTCGCACCACCGCAAGATGGTGCGACTAAAAAGCAGAATATTTTACTAAAATCAGCGAGTAGTGCCGCGCAGGGTCAACTTGCTCGGTACCAACACCCGGAGTGGAATATCCCGCTCGTCTCGCAGCCGCTCAACCAGCAGATTGACCCCCTGGGTGCCCATCAACTCGGAGTGGATCCGCACCGTTGAGAGCGGCGGGAAGGTGAACTTGGCGGTCGGGATATCGTTGACGCTGATAAGCTCTATTTGCTGGGGAATCGCCAGTCCCTTCTCATGAATGGCACGCAGCACGCCAATGGCGATGGAGTCGGAGGCGACGAACAGCGCCTTGGGCCAATCCCCTGCCAACATCTCTTTTGCCAACTGGTAGCCGGAAGCGCTGGAGAAGTCCCCGCGATAGAGGTCGCTCTCCTGCACCACCCCCAGCCGCTGGCCATAATCGCGGAAGGCCAGTTCGCGCAGATCCGGATGCTCATCCTGGCCACCGATATAACCGATACGCTGGTGCCCCTGCGCGATGAAGTAATCGACGACCTGCTGGCTGATCAGGGCGAGATCCACATCAACCGAGTCGAACTCTCCCTGTGAACGGCAGTCGACAAACACCAGCTGGCTGGAACAAGCCCTGAGCTGGGCCAGACGCTCGGATGTGAGTGTGCCGACCACCAGAATGCCATCCACGGCGCTCAGCTCGCGCCCTTCACCACAGTTGTAGAGATGGGTCAGCTCGATATTGAGGCGAGCACTCTGGGTCTCGATGCCATAACGGATAGCGAGATAGTAGGGATCGTTGACCTCGGTACTCTGGGGATAGGCATAGACCACCAGAAAGTGCAGCTTGCTCTTGTGTACCCCCTTGCGGGCGCTGCTGGTCTTGTACTCCAGCCGTTCGGCAATCTCGAAGATCCGCTGCTTGGTCTCTTCCTTGACGCTCAGGCTGGGATCCTCGTTCAGTACCCGGGATACCGTGGCGAGAGAAACCCCCGCTTCCTGTGCAATTTCCTTCAACGTAGCCATCAATACCTCGCTGGCAGCATCACGTGTTAATCGGCAACGGCTAAAGAGTAACGGGCAATCCCTTGATAGCCCAGCACTTTTACTAAAATGCCGGCGGCAGGGCAGTTTTTTGAATTGCAGAAATGCAAAAAGGCCTCCCGAATGGGAGGCCTCTTCTAAATAGGTGCCTGACAGTGTCCTACTCTCGCATGGCGAATGCCACACTACCATCGGCGCTACCGCGTTTCACTTCTGAGTTCGGCATGGGATCAGGTGGTTCCACGGCG
>NZ_JBFOCL010000055.1:0-35451 GCF_040907785.1 Aeromonas sp. s8 | reverse complement strand
CGCTATCGCATGACCCAGAGTATGAGTCGGCGTGGCAACTGCTGGGATAACGCCCCGATGGAGCGGTTGTTCAGAAGCCTGAAGTCAGAGTGGCTCCCGGCTATGGGATATATGAACTTGCGAGAGGCGAAGCGGGATATCAGTTACTACCTGATGGATTACTACAACTGGCGGCGTCCACATCAACACAATGACGGGATACCGCCAGCAAAAGCCGAAGAACGGCCTAACCAAGTGTCCGGATTTAGTTGACCACTACAACAGTTTGGTTAATTAATTTGGGGATGGTGGCAGTTATGGGCGTTGTGGTGTGCATTTATTCAAAACTCTTACTGGCAAGCCGAGCACTCTTTAATTCTGATTAAGTAATAATTAAGTAAAGTTGGGGTGTTGATTGTTTCGCTCAGATATGAGTTTTTAAAATTGCTCACAATTTCTACGCGAGATTTAAAAAGTCTGCTCGAATATTTTTGAACGGATAAATATAACTTGAATGGGAGTGGCCAAATAAATCCAGCTGTGATCTTTGTCTTTTCAAGGTGCCAGGGTCATAAATGCCTATAAAAACAAGGTAAAAGGCTCGGCTATTGACTAAGTTGATAGAAGGCGAAGCATAAAACAGTGCCAGTTTGATACGACAACATCGCATGGGACCCGGATCATGGACAGAGCGCAGGGCGCAGCCCCCTTTTCGTTGCAAATGGATCTAAGGCAGGTGGTGTATGCCCTGTCTGCCTCGCTGGATCTGGTGGGCATTGGCGATGTGGCCCACGGTAAACGGGTCGGGATTATGGCTGCCGAGTGCAGCCGGGAACTGGGGATGAGTGAGGCCGAACGCTGTCTGCTGTTCGAGCTCGGAGTGCTGCATGATATCGGTGTCTCCTCGACCATCACCCATCACCACCTGGTCAGCGAGTTCGATTGGGAGTCCTCCCAGCGCCACTGCGAGGTGGGATATCAGCTGCTCAAGGATTTCCGTTTGCTGGCCCCACTGGCCCTGCCTATCCGTTATCACCATACCCACTGGCACCTGCTGCGCGAAATGGCCGATGTGGACCCCAATGTAGCCCGTCAGGCCAACCTTATCTTTCTGGTGGATCGCTGCGATGCGTTGGCGGCGCCCTACTATGGTGATGGTTCATTGTTGATGCATACCAACGAGATCCGCGCACGCCTGCAGGATTTCCGTGACGAGTTCTTTGCCCCCGAGCTGGTGGATGCCTTCCTCAAGGCGTCTCGCTCTGAGGCATTCTGGCTGCAGCTGGAAGCGCGCTCCATCAATGATTACATGCTGGAGATGCTGCAGGTGCGGGAGCCTTGCCTGACCTTCAACGGGGAGCTAAAAGCGCTGGCGCAGATCTTCTCCGGCATTGTCGACGCCAAAAGCCCATTCACGATGACTCATTCACTCGGTGTGAGCAGGTTGTCACGTGCGTTGGCAGAATTGATGGGGGTCAGTGCCATCCATTGCGACATGCTGGAGATCGCCGGTTTGCTGCATGATCTGGGCAAGCTCAGGGTGCCGGACGAGATCCTCGACAAGCCTGCCAGCCTGACGAAAGAGGAGCGGGCCATCATCAATACCCACAGCTTCGAGACTTACCAGATCCTGCGTCATATCGAAGGGTTTGAGGAGATTGCCTGTTGGGCGGCCTATCACCATGAGGAGCCTGACGGGGAGGGCTATCCGTTCCACCTGCCGGCATCCGCCATGGCGCTTGAAGCGCGGATCCTGCGGGTCGCTGATATTTTTCAGGCAATGGTGCAGGACAGACCTTATCGGCGCGGTCTGCCTGCCCGTGACGCATTGACCTTTATGCAGCAACTGGCGGATCAGGGGCGGGTCGATCCCGCTGTGGTGGCGGTGCTGGCCGATCACCTGCCGCAGATGATGATGGCAGCCATTCCGGATCGCGAGCCGGATCATGCCATCAATTGAGGGAGAGGCTGGCCGCTGACTCATACCGCCGCGAGCCAGCTATGCTTGGAACAAGCCGAGCATGGTGCCGGTACCGGCGCACAAGACGCCAGCTTGATGGACTACCGTAGGGGAGCAGATATGGAATCGCTAAAAGCCAGGGATTATATGCAGAGCAGACCCATCACCTTCACTGCTGACATGATGGTGCAAGCTGCGGTCGAGAAATTTCTGAACAGTCATCAGCTCGGTGGCCCGGTGGTGGATGGGCAGGGCCATCTGATTGGCTGGATCTCCGAGCAGGATTGCATCGCAGTGCTGCTTAAAGAGGCCTATCACTGCGAACAGGTGGCGCAGGTCAAGGATGTGATGCGCAAGGAGGTGTTGTCGGTGGGTCCCGATACCAGCATTTTGAGCCTGGCGGAGATGATGATGGGGCAAAAGCCGAAAATCTATCCGGTAGTGGAGGAGGGGCGTCTGCTCGGTGTCATCAATCGCCACAACGTCATGCAGGCCATTCACGCCCAGCTCACTACCTGTTTTGTCCATCACACCCACGGTTAACCCTGTTTTTCTCTCTCCCAAGGCAAGCTTCGGCTTGCCTTGGCTATTTAATATGCTGCCATTTATTCATGTTATGCCATCTTACAATGATTGTTATGTCATGTTTGAGGATCGGCCAATCTCTCGTCTTCCCATATATAACGCTACGTTAAGGCTTGCACCGTTCCCGCTCGCTCTTTAGGATCGCTCGCAGCTAATCGATATGGCCCCTCTGGTCACCTATTTAAGGAATTCGTACCTTGTCTCTCTCTATCGAGGCGCTGCGCCGCCGTCTCTCTGCCTGCATGAACCTCGACGCCCGTCGCCTTTCCAGCCGTCTGCACGGGGTCAAGAAGCTGCCTGAAGGCAAACAGGCTGCCGTGCTGGAGACCATCGCTGCCGATCTGGATGCCGCGCAAGCGCGCTATCAAACCCGTCTGGCCGGAGTACCCAAGGTGACTTATCCGGACAACCTGCCGGTCAGCCAGAAGCAGGCTGAGATCGCCAAGGCCATTCAAGAACATCAAGTGGTGATCATTGCAGGGGAAACAGGCTCGGGCAAAACCACCCAGATCCCCAAGATCTGTCTGGCGCTCGGGCGCGGGGTGAAGGGCTTTATCGGCCACACCCAGCCACGCCGTTTGGCAGCCCGCACCGTCGCGGCCCGTATTGCCGAGGAGATGGAGTCCGAGCTTGGCCACTACGTGGGTTACAAGGTGCGCTTTACCGATCAGGTGAGCGAGCAGACCCACATCAAGCTGATGACCGACGGTATCCTGCTGGCGGAGATCCAGAATGACCGGATGTTGACCCAGTACGACACCATCATCATCGATGAGGCCCACGAGCGCAGCCTCAATATCGACTTCATCCTGGGCTATCTCAAGCAACTGCTGCCCAAGCGCCCCGATCTCAAGGTGATCATCACCTCGGCCACCATCGACCCGCAACGTTTCTCCCGCCATTTCAACAAGGCGCCGGTGATCGAGGTCTCCGGCCGCACTTATCCGGTAGAGGTGCGCTACCGCCCACTCGTCAGTGATAAAAATGAAGGGCTGGAAGAGCGTGACGAGCTGCAGGGGATCTTCGATGCGGTGGAAGAGCTGGCCCGCGAGGGGTTGGGGGACATCCTTATCTTCATGAACGGCGAGCGGGAGATCCGCGATACCGCCGATGCCTTGCGCAAGCTCAATCTGCGCGACACCGAGGTGCTGCCGCTCTACGCCCGCCTCTCCAACGCCGAGCAGAACAAGGTGTTCCAGCCCCATGCTGGGCGGCGCATCGTGCTTGCCACCAACGTAGCGGAGACCTCGCTGACGGTGCCGGGCATTCGCTACGTCATCGATCCGGGCACAGCCCGCATCAGCCGCTACTCCTGGCGTACCAAGGTGCAGCGCCTGCCCATCGAGCCGGTCTCCCAGGCCAGCGCCAACCAGCGTAAAGGGCGTTGCGGTCGGGTGGCGGACGGCATCTGTATCCGCCTCTACTCGGAGGAGGATTTCAACGGCCGCCCTGCCTTCACCGACCCCGAGATCCTGCGCACCAACCTGGCCTCCGTCATCCTGCAGATGCTGGCGCTCGGCCTTGGCAATATGGAGGCTTTCCCCTTCGTCGAGCCACCAGAGTCGCGCCATATCAAGGATGGCCTGACTCTCTTGAAAGAGCTGGAGGCGGTGCGCGAGCTGCCCGCCACCGGCGAGCGCGAAGCCAAGTTGCAGCTGACCGAGACCGGTCGCCAGCTCTCGCGCATCCCCCTTGATCCGCGTTTGGCGAAGATGGTGATCAGCGCGGCGCAGACCGGCTGCTTGAGCGAGGTGATGGTGATCACCGCGGCCCTCAGCATTCAGGATCCCCGTGAGCGACCCATGGAGAAGAAGCAGGCCGCCGATGAGCAACACAGGCGCTTTGAGGACAAGGATTCCGACTTCCTCGCCTTCGTCAATCTGTGGAACTACCTGAAAGAGCAGCAGGATGCCCTTGGCAGCAACCCGTTTCGCCGCATGTGCCAGAAGGAGTTTCTCTCCTATTTGCGGGTGCGTGAATGGCAGGACATTCACTTCCAGCTGCGCCAGACGGTCAAGGAGCTGGGTTTTAAAGCCAACCATGAACCGGCAGATTTCAAGACGGTGCACTGCGCGCTGTTGACCGGCCTCTTGAGCCACATCGGCAACAAGGATCTGGAAAAGCCGGAGTTTCTCGGTGCCCGCAACGGCCGTTTCCACCTCTTCCCTGCCTCGGGCTTGTTTAAAAAGCCACCCAAGTGGGTGATGGCCGCCGAGCTGGTAGAGACCTCGCGCCTCTACGCTCGCATCAACGCCAAGATTGAACCCGAGTGGGTGGAGCCGCTGGCAGGCCATCTCATCAAGCTGCACCACAGCGACCCCCACTGGTCGAAGAAAAACGGCGCTGTAATGGCCAAGGAGAAGGTGACCCTCTATGGCCTGACCCTGGTCAACGAGCGCACCATCAACTTCAGCCGTATCGATCCGGCGCTGTGCCGCGAGCTCTTTATACGCCGCGCGTTGGTGGAGGGGGATTTCGAGACCCGTCACCGTTTCTTCAGCGATAACCGCAAGCTCCTGGCCGAGGTGGAGGCGCTGGAGCACAAATCCCGGCGGCGCGACATCCTGGTGGATGATGAAGATCTGTTCCGCTTCTACGATGCCCGCTTGCCAGAGGAGGTGATCTCCGCTCGCCATTTCGACAAGTGGTGGAAAGAGGCGCAAAAGCAGGACGCCGAGCTGCTCAACTTCGAAAAAGAGATGCTGATGAAGGGGGATGCGGCCCACATCAGCGATCTCGACTACCCCAACTTCTGGCAGCAGGGGCGCCTCAAGCTCAAGCTGACCTATCAGTTCGAGCCGGGAGAGGCCGCCGATGGCGTGACCCTGCATATCCCGCTGCCGCTCCTGAATCAGGTGGAGGTGAAGGGGTTCGAGTGGCTGATCCCCGGGCTGCGCCACGAGCTGTTGGTGGCCCTTATCAAGTCGATGCCCAAGCCGATGCGCAAGAACTTTGTGCCGGCGCCCAACTATGCCGATGCGCTGCTTGCCAGCATCAACCCCGAGCAGGGACCGCTGCTGGACGAGATGGAGCGCCAACTGCGCCGCATGACCGGCGTCACCGTACCTCGCGAATCCTGGGACTGGGCTGCTGTGCCCGATCACCTGAAACTCACCTTCCGGGTGGTGGACGACAAACACAAGAAAGTGGCGGAAGGGAAAGATCTGGAAGCCTTGAAAGAGTCCCTGCGTGGCAAGGTACAGGAGACCCTGTCACAAGTGGCGGACGATGATATCGAGCAGTCCGGCCTCACTCTGTGGAGCTTTGGTGAATTGCCTCAGGAGTACAGCCAGAAGCGCGGCGGCTTCGAGGTGAAAGCTTATCCGGCGTTGGTAGACGAGAAAGATTCGGTCGCCATCCAGCTGGTGGAGAGTCCGGTGGTGCAGCAGCAGCTGATGTGGGCCGGTCAGCGCCGGCTGGTGCTGCTCAACGTGCCATCTCCCATCAAGTATCTGCAGGAGAAGCTGCCCAACAAGGCCAAGCTGGGACTCTATTTCAACCCGTTTGGCAAGGTGGCGGAGCTGATTGACGACTGCATCGCCTGTGGCTGCGACAAGCTGATCGAGCAGCATGGCGGGCTGGCCTGGGACGAGGCCGGTTTCGAGGCGCTCAAGGAGTTTGTCCGCGCCGAGCTCAACGATGCGGTAGTGGAGGTGGCCAAGCAGGTGGAAGCCGTGCTGACGCTCTCCCATGAGATCAAGAAGCGGCTCAAGGGCAAGATGCAGCTCGACACCGCTTTTGCTATGTCCGATATCCAGCAGCAGCTCGGCAACCTTATTCACAAGGGTTTTGTCACCGAGACCGGCTGGCAGCGGTTGCCTGACTTGCTGCGCTACCTGCGGGCCATCGAGCGTCGTCTCGAGAAGCTTGCCATCGATCCCAACCGGGATCGGGTCTACATGCTCAAGGTGCACAGCGTGGAGTCGGAGTACAAGGCGCTGCTGGCCAAGATCCCCAAATCCCAGCTTATTCCCACCGAGGTGGCCAATATTCGCTGGATGATTGAGGAGCTGCGGGTGTCGTTCTTCGCTCAGAATCTGGGGACCCCTTATCCGGTCTCCGATAAACGGGTGCTTAACGCTATCGCTCAGTGCTAAGCTGCTATCTAACTGTTTTAACAGCATGATCGCGGGTGATGAGAAGGGGTTGCCGGTCAGGTAGCCCCTTCAAACCGCAAATCAGGGAGGCAAGGATGCTGGGGATCTGGTTGAGTGTGGCGCAGGTGGTGATCAGCGGTTATCAACCCATCGCGGAACAAACCTGGGTGCAGTTGAACCCGGAATATTACCCGCTGGCGCGCACGCCGCCTGCGATGTTTGTGGCCTGGCGTGGCAATCAGTTTCCGCCGCTGGCCCAAAAGCAGAAGCTGGGTCGCTGGCAGATCCTCTTTCCAGCCCGGCTGGTGCCCCCCTTCGATCTGTTCGAGGGGGAGGCGCAGCTCTCCAAAACCTATCTGGCAAGGCTGCGGCGCATCGACGAGATGGCTTACGGGGTTGTCCCCGGGCAGGCTGTTGTGGCTGGTGCAATCGTGCAGCAGGGGAGTGGGTCCCCTGATTATCACGCGCAACCTGTCGCCCCCTTTATCGCCGAGTTCCGTACACCCCAAGACGCGTTCGGTGGTGTTGATATACCCAGCGACCCCGACAAGAGCGAACCTCTACTGGCTCAGCTTGGGGTGACGTATCGTACGGCAGGAATGACAGGCGCCAGGGGAGATGCGAGGGGGGCGAGCGCCGATATGGCGCTGGCCAGCCACACGGCTAGCTTATCCGCAGGCAGTGACGCCATGCTTACCCTCTCGGCTCCTGCAGCCGGCGGTCCACAAACTGTGTGTCATCAGGTCGCCGCAGGGGAGACCCTGTGGCGCATTGCCAACCAGTTATCCAGCGCCCGGGGAGCCGATACCTACAGCTATTTGCTGGCGCTGGTGGCAGAGAATCAGCCGCGGCTTGGCAAGAGCATTCGAGTCAGAACGGGGGAGGGTCTCTACTGCCCGCGCGCCGAGACCCTGGCGAAGTTTGATGCCCTGAGCCCGGCCCAGCGTCAGCAGCAATTCGCCCGGTTGGAGCAAGGGCGCTAAATGCAGAGTCGGTACCTTGTATCCGAATTTGGCCCGTGGTAGTATTCGCGCTCGTTTTGCGAGGTGCTGACCGGTCGCAGTTAGCACCATATATTCATCCAAAAGAGATACATACTATGTCTTTCGTATTCCAAGCTGAAGTCCGTTCTGACCTGGGGAAAGGTGCGAGCCGCCGCCTGCGTCAAGCTGACCAAGTTCCTGCCATCGTTTACGGTGCAGGCAAAGAAGCCCTGTCCATCACTGTTGACCACAAGAAAATGATCCTGGCTCAAGAGAAGCCGGAATTCTATGAGTCTGTACTGACTCTGGTTGTCAACGGTGAAGAAGTTAACGTAAAAGTGAAAGCTATCCAGCGTCACCCGGTACGTTACAAGCTGATCCACCTGGACTTCGTTCGCGTTTAATAGCGAACCGTCAGGTTGAAGAAAAGCCACTCTCAGGAGTGGCTTTTTGCTATCTGGCATCTTGTGAGCGGGCTGAAAGAGTTACCTGGTCAGCCCAGCAAGCCGGTTATCCCAGCTGGCTAAGCGCCTGTTGGCAGCGCTGCTCGGCGGCATCCAGCTCCAGCAGCACCATCCTGATATCTTCCATCTGCTGTTGCAGTGTCTCCCGTTTCTCCTCAACCAGTTCCAGCATGGTCTGTAACTGGGTGCGGCTGCTCTTGTCGGCATCATAGAGATCAAACAGCTCGCGGATCTCGGCGAGGCTGAATCCGAGCCGCTTGCCGCGCAGGGTGAGCTTGAGGCGAACCCGATCCTGCTTGCTGTAAATGCGGGTTTGTCCCTCTCGGGCGGGATTGAGCAACCCCTGATCCTCGTAGAAACGGATACTGCGCGTCGTAATATCAAATTCCCGGGCCAGCTCACTGATGCTGAAGCGCCGTCCTTCATCCTTGTTGTTCATACAGACTTCTTGGCGAACTAAATCCTGTCTGCACCTTACCTAAACGTAAACTGCACTGCAACTCTTGTTCCATCGCGTCAGAACCCCTATGTTATGGCTATGTAACAAACAGAGGCAGGCAAATGGATATTGCAATTGTGGCGGCAAAACGGACTCCGATGGGGGCGTTTCAGGGGGCATTGGCAGAGGTCACTGCGCCTGAGTTGGGAGCCTGTGCCATCGAAGCGGCACTGCAACAAAGCGGGCTGCGTCCGGAGCAGGTCGATGAAGTGTTCATGGGCAATGTGCTGGCGGCGGGCGTGGGGCAAGCGCCAGCCCGGCAGGCGTTGTTGAAAGCAGGGTTGCCAGATAGTGCGCCTGCTACCACGGTCAACAAGGTGTGCGGATCCGGCATGAAAGCAGTGATGCTGGCCGCGGATACCATCCGCCTTGGTGACAACAGGGTGGTGGTCGCGGGGGGGATGGAGAGTATGAGCCGTGCCCCCTATCTGCTGGATAATGCCCGCAGCGGCTTTCGGATGGGGCATCAAAAGGTGCTGGACCACCTATTCCTCGACGGTTTGCAAGATGCCTATGATGGCCAGCTGATGGGGGTACATGCCCAGCGCAGCGCCGATCTGGCCGGTTTGACCCGCAGTGCCATGGATGAGTTTGCTCTTGCGTCGTTGCAGCGTGCCCGCGATGCGCAGCAAGCTGGTGCGTTTGTGTCCGAGCTGACAAGCGTCTATCGCGGTGAGCGCTTGTTGCTGGCCGAAGACGAACAGCCTGGCAAGGGCAGACCGGAGAAGATCCCGACCCTGAAGCCAGCGTTTGGCAAGGAGGGCACCATTACGGCGGCCAATTCGAGCTCCATCTCGGATGGTGCGGCGGCGCTGATATTGATGGATGGCGCCACGGCGCAAGCCTGGCAGGTACCAGTGCTGGCACGGATCGTCGGTTATCAGAGCCACGCGGCATTGCCCGCCGAATTTACCTCTGCGCCCATTGGCGCCATTTCACGCTTGCTGGCGAGTCTGGCATGGTCGGTGGAAGAGGTGGATCTGTTCGAGATCAACGAGGCCTTCGCCATGGTCACCATGCTGGCCATGAGCGGGGTCGGCATCCCTCATCACAAGGTCAATGTCCATGGTGGGGCCTGTGCGCTTGGTCATCCGCTGGGGGCGAGTGGCGCGCGCATTCTGGTGACGCTGATCGCCGCGCTGCGGCAACGGGGTTTGCGGCGAGGCGTGGCCGCGCTCTGTATCGGGGGCGGGGAGGCGACCGCTATCGCGGTCGAGGTGAATGACGAGACGAATTAATTGGTGGCTTCCATCGCCAGCAGTTGTTCCGTGACCCAGGTGGTGGCGGCCAGATAGAGGTGACTCACCTTATCCTCGCTCAGCCCCAGGCGGGCTGTTCTGGCCGTTACCCGTGACCAGTTGGCGCTCTCGTAATCTTCACAAAACGCGAGGTAGAAACCCAGATAGCCTTTTCGCTCCAGCAGCGCCAGCCGAATATCGTCGATAAGAGGGATAGTGCCGAGCAGCTTGTCCATCGGCTGCTCCATCAGTACATCCAGCAGGGAGAATAGACCGGTGATAAAGGCCTGTTGTGCCTGCTGGCTCGGGGCGTGGGCGTGGGCCAGCAGTTCACAGAATCGGGCTCGGATCATCGACATCTGGTAGAGCTCGGCGCTCTTGCCCTTGCCGGCGCTGGTCGCGGCTACCAGCGAGACAAAGCGCTTTAGCTGGGTGTTGCCCAGATAGATGGCAGCCTGGCGAAATGACGAAATAGGGTTGGTGTGACCTTTGAGATGGTTGACATAGCGCAACAGCTTGAGAGAGAGGGAGATATCCTGACCGAGTAGCTGCTCAATCTTGTTGATATCAGGCTCTGCCTCGTTGACCACGTTGAGCAACTGCATCACCACGACTTGCGCTGGCTCCATGGTGGCTTGCTTGACCATCTCGGGTCTGCTGAAGAAAAAGCCCTGGAACAGCTGGATCCCCAGCTGTTTGACCCGCTCGAACTCCGCCTTGTCCTCTACTTTTTCCGCCAGATAGGTGAGCCCCAGCGTCTGATGCCGCTGGATAAACACTTTGATCTGCATCAGGGGGGTGGCACGAAGATCAAACTTGATGATGTGGATAAAGGGGAGGAAGCGCTCCCAATCCGGTGACATGGTGAAGTCATCGAGTGCCAGTTGATATCCCAGCTTGTGCAGCTGTTTCACCTTTTCCAGCAGGGCATCATCCGGTGGGGAATCTTCCAGGATCTCAATCACCACTTTTTCGGGCGGCAGGCACTCTGCCAATCCCTCCAGCAGCAGTGAGTGGGGGAAATTGATAAAGCAGGGGCGGCCTCCCAACAGCTGATCGATATTTTGTTGGAGGAACTGTTCGACCACCAGGCGTGACGTCGCCTGCTGGGAGGAGATGCTCGGGAAGACATTATTCAGACTATCGCGAAAGAGCAGCTCATAGGCATGAGTTTTGAGGTCTCTGTCGAGGATCGGCTGTCTTGCTACGTAGGAATACATGCCTTGCTCCAGTAAAGGTACTGGGTTGATTTTATGGTGTTGCAGAACACTATGCCAGTGTTCACCTTATTGAGTAAGGCAATAATTGGCATAGCGTTTTTTGCAGGGAAGGAATTTAGAAGAGATAGCTCAATTGTGCACCAGCTAGCCAGGCATCTCCTTCGGAAGTGCCCTGGAAGGTGGAGGTCGTCAACGGATTACCCGGTTGCAGCTCCATTTTTTCAGTGACATCCACCTTTTTGCCATCGATCAGGGTCAGCCCCAGATCCACGGTCAGGTTGGGCGTGAACTGATACCCCATTCCCAGGCTGTACCAGAGGCGATCGGCATCCGGGATGGAGATGGTACGACGATCGGCTGGCACCGGGCTGGCGTCATAGGCCACACCGGAGCGCAGTTGCCATTTGGGTGTGACCTGATAGGTCATACCGATGGCGTAGCGCCAGCTATCTTCCCAGTGCTCGTCCTTGATGTGCATGTTCTGCAAATTGTTGAGATCAGCTTCCAACTGAACGAATTTGCTCCAGTTGGTCCAGTTCAGGCTGCCGTGGAGAGCCAGCTTGTCAGTCAGCTGATGGAATGCAGCCAGTTCTGCGGTGGCGGGTAATGGCAGATCCAGACTGCCGGTATCTCTGATCTCGGTAACGGAGCCATCTGCATTGGGTCGGCCCACGATAGCATCTCCCGAGAGTGTCAAATTGACATCGTGACGGTAGGATAGGCCAATTCGGGTTTGTTCGGACAACTCCAGCAAGGTGCCGACATTCCAGCCCCATGCCCAGCCATCCCCTTGCAAATGTTTTGCGATCAGGTTGCGAGAGGGGAAGGTGCCACCGACTTCGCCTTCGCCCTGAATAGCAGAGATCCCGGCACCAATTGACCACATCTCATTGATGCGATAGGCGAGTGAGGTACCCAGATCCATGGTCTTGATATCGGAGACATTGCCAAAGTGTCCCGCGCTGTAGTTATCCGGCATCTTGACGCCAAGGCCGTAGTAAGAGGTTGCCGAGAAGCCGAGTCGCCACTGCTCATTGAGTGGAATGATCAGATAGGCGTTGGGAACCCAGGCTGCGGCGGCGATATCGTGTGCACTGGCATCGGAGGTGACGATGCCGGCTTTGGTCGGCAAGCGGGTGTTGCCTTCAATATTGACGTCTGGACTGACATAGATGACTCCGCCAGAGAGCGCCATCTGATCGAAGCGGGTCATAGCTGCTGCATTGCGGGAGAGCACACTGGCGTTATCCGCGATGGCGGCCTCACCGGCAAAGGCGCGTCCCAGGCCTGTAGCGGACTGCTCAGCCAGCTGGAACCCAGCTGCATGGGCCTGACCCGCGATCACCAGCAGGGCGATGGTGGATGGTTTGATGATGGGATGCATGGCAAAATCCTTGCTGTTACCCGAAGGTTCAATCGGTCATATGAATGGAGGCAGGATTTTATATGGTATGACCAGTAAGGCAACGGTAATGGGCAGTATCTGGATAAAACAAGATTAAATGCTGGAAGGATGCATTCTAATAGCTTGATTAAAAAAGAAAAATAAACAGGTGTGTGCTACATGTGTGCGCTGAACTGGCTATTTCGGACAAAAAAAGAGCGCCTGGCGGCGCTCTTTCCATTCTATCAATAATCAGAACTTCATGTTGAACTGGGCAGAAGCTAGGAAGGCGTTGCCGTGGGAAGTTCCTTTCCAACGCAGGCTGTCGGAGTGGCTACGCAGACCTTCGTTGACGTCAACTTCTTTACCGTCCAGATAAGCCATACCAAAGTCAACGCTCATATCGGTGTTGATATGGTAGGTGGCACCGGCGCTGTACCAGATACGGTCTGAGTCGGGAATGCTCAGGCTGCGGTAGTCAGCTTCGATCGGGGTGTTGTCATAGGCAAAGCCCATGCGAGCTTCCCAGGCCGGGTTGATATACCAGGTACCGCCGATGGAGTAACGAGTAGAGTCTTTAAACTTCTCATCTTTTTGCAGACATACGCCGCCAGCACATTGGCTGCTGGTTGCTTTCAGCTCCTGGAAGGCGCTCCAGTCAGTCCAGTTTACAGAGTAATGAACAGCAAACTGTGGGCTCAGGCGATGGTAACCGGCGAACTCGGCTTGTGCAGGCAGATCCAGTTTCAGGTTGCCATCCACGGTGCGATTCAGTGAGCTTGCGCCTTGGAAATCACCATCAAAGCTCATATCGACTTGTGAACGGTAGGTCAGTGCAAAGCGATGGTTTTCATTGACTTCATACAGGGTACCAACGTTCCAGCCAAAGCCCCAGGTGTCGCCTTTCAGGTGAGCCAGACGAGTATCTGTCGGCAGCGGGCCACCTTTGTCAGGAGGATTCAGCGGACCCAGCAGACCGGCATAGCGGTTGAGTTCGGCGGCACCGTAAACGGCGTTGATACCGGCCCCGACACTGAAGTGTTCGTTGACACGATAGGCAATGTTCGGGTTGATATTGAAGGTCATCAACTCGGTATCGCCAGCACCGGCACCAGCCGGGAAGGTTTTGGAGTATTCGGTGGAGAGACCGTAGTTGGAGAAGATGCCAATACCCCAAGCCCACTGGTCATTCAGCGGCTGAATAAAGTAGGAGGCGGGAACGAAGGCTGCCGGAGCAATGCCACTTTCGCTGGCTGGAGCCATTTTGTTCGCGCCAGCGTAAACAGCACCATCCACATCCACATCCGGTTTGATGTAGGTGCCGGAGACAGAAACTGCCATCTTGTCGAAGGTGGTCATGGCGGCCGGGTTACGGGCCAGAACAGAGGCGTTGTCGGCGATAGCCGCTTCACCGGCATAGGCGCGACCCAGACCGGAGGCCGAGTGCTCGTTCAACTGGAATGCCGCGGCATGGACTTGACCGGTGGCCAGCGCGATGGTGGCGGCAATCAGGCTCTTCTTGAAAATAGTTGTCGTCATGGTGTTCTCTCTTGTAGGCAGATTTTTTTGCCGATATTGGCTGCACGTTCAATGCAAACCTCGACAAAATCCGTTTTTATTTCAGCTTCTTCCCAATCAATTCTGGCGTGATTCTATGGATCTGGTAGGAGGTAAGAAATCAGACCAGTGACAGCAGAATACATAAAAGTGATCGATGTGTTAATCATTTGTTTTAACCTGCTGTTTAATTCATCATTTTCAGGGTCTAAAGGTGGATTATTGACCTGGATTGCCGATCTCCGTCACAAAAATAATTTTGTCAATTTTTCGAAATCTTGAGGCAAATGAGTGACAAAGGGGAGTAAACAGGGAGAGAACAGGCTGCGGCTCGTGACCGCCGCCTGCTATTGAGGATGGTTCTGAGGTTGTTAACCGGCGATGTTAAATGTCCCACTGCAGACGTGACTGCAGAGCATTGGCAACGGGGGCAAGTGGCTCTTTCATCTCGCCAATCAGTACCATATTGGCGCCTTTGAGCTGGACTATCTCCCCTTTGAGGGTGCCATCTTCAAAGGTGGCCTGTTGCAGGGTTAATGGCACATGTTTGGGCACTAAAAAGAGAGTGACAGGCCCCATTTTTCCCTGGATCACCATGTGCAAGGCCGGTCCCTGATAAAACGAGCAGTGATTGACATAGGTCACCTTGAGCCCATCCATCCCGCTTAAGGTGGCACCATACTTCTCCATCTTGGCATTGATGTTATGCAGATTGACCTGCTCATCGACACCTTCAATAAAGGGTTCTTCGCCATAGACATGAGCCATCGCCACCTGTGCGAGGGAGAGGGCCGCAGGAGCCGTTTCTGGCAGCGTGATCCAGCGGGTGCTCATTCCCAGCAGGAAGGCGACCGATGCAGCCAGGGCGATCTGGCGCCAGGATGTCGATGTCCGGAGCTTGACTGGCGCCGTGCCAAGGGGGCGGGATGGCGGCAAATCATCTGGCGCGTCACTGTCTTGCTGCATGGCTTGCCTGAGCAGGATCCGCTCGGCCAGTCCGGCTGGGACCTCTACCTGCATGGCGCGCTTGAGGGTTCTGTCGAACTGCTTCATCTCGTCGAGATAGTTCCGATTGGCCTGGCTGGCGTCAGCGGTTCTGAGAAAGTCCGGTTGTTGATCGTTGGGCTGGATCATGGCGTTGCGGCGAAATTCGAGTTCATCCATGTCCGTGTCCTCTTGCTTGGTTCTTCTGCTCCATCGCCTCCTTGATCTGGTTGCGGGCGCGAAACAGGCGGGTCATAACGGTGTTCTTGTTGAGGCCGAGCATCTCGGCAATCTCCTCACCACTGAATCCTCCCACGACTTGCAGCAGCAGTGGCTCTTGGTACTCCTCGGGTAACCGGGCGATGTGACGGTGCAACCACTCGTTCTCCATCTCCTGCTCGCTGTGCAGCGCATCGTGCTGGGGTTGAGGGTGATCGTCGAGATCCACCAGCTCCAGCTGTTTACGTTCAAAGCGGCGGGCGTTCTCCCGTCTGAGGATGGTGATCAGCCACCCCTTGGCCGCCTTGTCATCCTGCAGGGTGTCGATAGCCTTCCAGGCACGAAGGAAGGTCTCTTGCACCAGATCTTCCGCCACGTTGGGATCCCTGGTCAGCCAGTAGGCATACCGGTAGAGATCGCCATGTAGTGCATGAACCAGTGCTTCAAATTTGGTTTGTTTGTCAGCCATGGGATCAGAGACCGGCGAAGTGGCCGGATCATTTCCACCAATATGCTGCTGAGCACGTTTTTTTCTAAAAAACAGCAGTGCCATAGGGCAATCCTTGTCAGGGGGCGTGGCGGCGGGAGCGGGAACTCCCGTGCGCCAGCAGGTAAATCAGATGTGCAATACCGGCCATTTCATCAGCCCTGAGGGTACGCGCCAGAGCGCGCCACTCGATGGACGGACCAGAAGAGGGCCGTGCAAAACAGGCTCGCTCGAGTGCGGCTAGCCCGTTGCCGAGCCGATTATGCCCAGCGTCGGGCAACTGGCCTAATTGATAATAGGAGACCTGCCAGCGCAAGGTCGCCCACTTGATCAGCGCCTTGCGACTGGCATCCGGCTGGTGTTGGGCAAGGGCACGTTGCAGTTGATAGAAGGCGCGCCAGCGGGGCCAGTGGCACCATAGCGCACGCAGCGTTATGGCCAGCACGACCCACCAAAGGCTCTCTCGCAGTGCCACCTGCGATGTCTGCTGATCAGGTTGCCGATTTGTTGTTGCCTGAAACGTCAGCGTGATGGCAGGCAGGCTGGCCTGCTCAATCCGGCCGCTTTGGGTATTAAACCAGGGCAGATCAATGGGGGGAAGCTGGTAGTCACCGCTCTGCTCCGCAACCAGAGTCTGGCGCCACTGTCGCTCAAACAGCAGCTTGCCATCTCGGTAACGCTCCTGCTGTTGCTCGCCATCGGAATGTGCCTGTATGCCGCTTGGCAGTTGATGGACCATCAGGGGGGCAAGCTGTATCTGGCCGCTGTCACCATTCTCCATGGTCAGGGTGAGGATCCGGATCAGCGGTTCACCCACTTCCCCCGTGGTGGCCGGTTCAAGCCGCTGGCTCAGGGTCAGTCGGGTG
Organism: Aeromonas sp. s8; assembly: GCF_040907785.1. Classification (NCBI taxonomy): domain Bacteria; kingdom Pseudomonadati; phylum Pseudomonadota; class Gammaproteobacteria; order Aeromonadales; family Aeromonadaceae; genus Aeromonas; species Aeromonas sp. s8. The sequence continues at coordinate 18,929 of NZ_JBFOCL010000055.1, read as the reverse complement.
GCCACCGGCGTGGCGGGGGCTTTGTCGACCCGAACCTCGAGTGGTGCCGCACGGGCCGAGAATTTTTGCGGCTTGCTCCCTTGCTGCGTGAGTTGCCCCTGCAAGCGGGGTGAGTCGAGGTACCAGAGTCCCGGCGTTTTTGCCTGAATAAGCCAGCTGCGGGTGAGCCTGCCGGGCAGACCTGCCTGAGCGGGGGCGATCCATTCGTCGCTACCGAGGCGACGGATGGTGAAGTGGGCAGAGCTGAGCTCGCTTAGCGCCGGTTTTTGCATACTGGTGGGCAGCCACAGTGTCAGCCGGTAGATCACCGGCTGGCCGGGATAGAGCGGGCCCTGATGATCAAGGCTGGCCTGCATCTCGAGGGGCGAGGGGGCTGCGGGTTGCGGCAGCGCCGCCGTTTTCGCCTCTCTCAATGGCAGGGTGAGCGAGGGGGTAAACTCATTTCCCAGCTTGAGCGGGGCAATCACCACCTCGGTATTTGCAGGTGAACCGCTCTGGTGCAGCGGGATCTGCCAGCGAGTCAGTTGTTGTACCGGGGTGGTGACCCGGCTCATGGTCACTCTGCCCACTGCAAACTGGCGCAGTAGGGGGGTGATCTCCAGTTCGCTGCTCTGGCGCTCGCCATCCGCTTCAATGATCAGCAGCCAATCGCTGGGATCGGCCCCCGGCAGCAGCTCTGCCCGTGGGGGCAGGGCCCAGCAAAGTGGACTCGCGAGTGCGAGCAACAGCCCCCATCCGGCCTGCGTCACCAGGGCTCCTCCACCTTGATAAGGTCCCGGCGCAGCGCCTCTTTGCGCAGTCGCTGCTCCAGCAGCAACACCGGGGGGGAGGGTGGCAAGGGCATTGCTGCTGCCTGCTGTTCAGCCGATGGTTCGGGTTGCTTGCTGTTGCTGGTATCGGGAGCGGCGGTCGCTGCGCCCTGTAACAGAGAGAGGTTATAGAGCGCATCTTCATGCCCGGGTTCAAGCGCCAGAGCGGCCAGATAGGCCTCTTTGGCGGCCGCAAACTCCCCCAGTTGCAGCAGGGCATTGCCGCGGTTGTAGTGGGCGGTGGCGCTCGTCGCTTCCTGATAGGCTGAGATAGCTTGCCAGTAGGCTCCGGCCCGATACCAGGCGTTGCCGCGCCAGACTGGATCGTTGAAGGTGTGGGCAGCCCGCTGAAAATCCCCCTCTTGATAAGCCTGCATCGCTTGCAGATCCCCCCTCTCTGTTGCTTGCAGATCTTGTGGCGCAAGCAGTTGCCACCCCAGCATCAGCGCCACCATCAGCCGGGCGCCGACTCTGGCCAGCAAGGCCAGCAGTAACAAGGGGATCAGCACCCAGGGGCCAAGATCCAGTGGCGCCGGGGTGAGGGCCGAGGTGGTGGTGGGCAGCGGTGCAAAGTGGGGGACATCGCTCCTAAGCCACTGCAGCTCACCGCCGAGGCGATTGGCCAGCGCGGCAATGGCCTGACTATCGGGGGCGGGCAACTGCGCGGGCATGCGGGCGGCAAACCCCAACTCATTGGCCGGAATGGCGGGCATGGGGGCCGGTTGACCGCTGCTGGCGAGCAGAATATCGAGGCGTGCCGACTGGGTGTCGCGGCAAAGAAGGCGTTGTTGGCAGGGCCACAGGGCGGCGATTTGGGTCATCTGATTCTGGGTGAGGTCGTCGGTGATCAGCAGCAGACGCGCTTGTTCTCCAGGGGCCAGCTGCTTCATGGCAAGTTCCACCGCCCGTGCCGGGTTGCTGCCCTGCAACGGCATGATATCGGGGCGCAAGTCGGGCAGTAGCAGCGAAAGGGCCTGATGATCCCGGGTTGGCGGCATGGCGAGGTAGGCGTCGCCTGCGTAGAGGATCAGCGCAATGCGCTCGCCCTTGGCGCGGCTCAGCAGCTGCTGTAATTGCCATCTGACCCGGGTTGCCCGATCCGGTTTGAGATCGGTGGCGGTCATCGAGCGTGACAAGTCGAGCAGCCAGATATCGAGCGGTGCCGCGGGCTGCTGTTGCAGCTCACCGCGCAGTGCGGGACCACTCAGGGCCAAAATCACGGGCAGGGTTGCCAGCCAGAGCCAGGGGCGCTGAGGACGGGAGGCTGGCAGCAGATAAGCCTGCATCGCAGGTGCGAGCAGCGGGGGCTGGCGACGACGGTGCCACCCTTGCCAGAGCCAGGGGATGAGTGCGATCAGCCACAGGGGGCGGAGCAAGATCAGCTCCATCTGCGCGCGCCTCGTGCCAGCCAGTTACGCACCATGCGAAACTCCAGTCTGCCGTGTCCTGATGGCAGAAGCAGCAAGCCACAAAGCAGTGCCAACGGCCAGGGGTAGAGCTCGATCACCGGCTGGTACTGGGCAACCGGCATGGGGGCAGGTTCAAGGGTATTGAGGGTCGCATTGATGGCATCGAGATCGCTTTGGGTTCGCGCCCTGAAATAGCGCCCCTGTCCTGTTTTTGCCAGCTCTTTCAGGAGCGGTTCGTCCAGTTCGCTGCTGGGATCGGCCTGACCGCTGCCTGCCTCATCATAGGGTTGGATAAAGGTATCGGGATCGGCCCCGACCCCCAGCGTGTAGATCCGTATTCCCTGCGCTGCGGCGAGTTTGGCCTCCTGTAGCGGGTCGGCATTGCCTGCGGTATTGCGGCCATCAGTGACCAGCAGCAGGGCGGTGGGGCGACCAAGATCCCCATGCTGACGTGCCAGCTGGATCGCCTCGCCAAGGGCGGTGGTTCGGCCGACCAGATCAAAATCGAGCTCGTCGCTCAAGGTCAACAACGCAGGGATCTCCTGAGTGAGGGGAGAGAGCAGATAGGCGTGATCGGCAAAGACGATGAGGCCCACCCTGTCTCCGGCCCGTTTGGCGATCAGCGCCTTGATCTGCTGGCGCACCGCCGTCAGCCGTGCTTGCTGCTCGCCGTTATCGAGCATATCAGGGGTGCGCATGCTGTCTGACAGATCCACCGCCAGCAGCAAATCCCGACTCCCTTCATATTGAATAACCGGTTCCCCCCACCACTGGGGGCGGCAGAGGGCGAGGATAAGGGCACACCAGAGCAGCATGGCGCGACAGAGCGGCAATCCGGCGTGGGGGCGCAGCAGCGCAAACCCGGGATGAGCCAGATAACCGCGGCGCAGGGGCGGCAAGCCGAAGCGCACCAGCAAGGGCAGCACCAGCGCCAGCGCAAACCAGGGCCAGGCCAGGATCATGGATGCCTCCGTGCGGCTTTACGCCCAGAGCGGGGGGAGCGTTGCAAGAAGAGGGGTTGACCCCAGCGGCGATAATGTTGCTGAAGCTGTTCGCACTGCTCGCGAGTCGGGTTCTGGCTGCCATAGAGCCAACTGCTCCAGTGAGACGAGAACTGGCTAAAATCGCTGCCACCGTGACGATCAACGAAGGCGAGCCACGCCTCTCCCTGAAGCTGGCGCGCCTCGGGCCAGCGTTGCAATGCTTCATGACGCAGGGCCTCCTGTATGCGTGCCACCAGCAGTGCCGGATCTCCCTCCAGCTGACGACACCAGCGGCGGTAACGTATCACCCTGCGGGCAATCAGGACGATCAGCAGCAGCAATAATGCTGTGATCAATAGCCACAATAACGCCAGCACTCTGGGGTCAAGACTCTGTTCAATCAGATCCGGCCCCGGGTGGATGTCGCGCATCAGGGCGGCAAGCGGCGGAGTGATGGCGTCGGAGGCTGGACTGGCGCTGTCGAGTTCGGCGGGGGAGATCATCCCTGATGACATAACCCCTCCTGCCACTGTTGTTGCAGCGTCTGGCTGTTATCGAGCAGATAGAGACGCTGCACCAATGGCAACAGCAACTGTTTGCCGTGGGCCAGCTGCTGCTCGGCGGCATGCCGGTAGCGCTGGGAGAAACCGGCATGGCCCCCATCCAGCCAGCCCTGATAGTGCTGCCCTGGCCGATCGATGGCCACTGGCAGCTGGCCGTCAGGGGGAAGGGCTGCCTCGAGGGGGTCACGGATCTGCCAATAGTGAATATCATGGCGCCGGGAGAGCAGTTGCAATTGCTGACAGAGCACCGACTCGCAGGGTCTGTGGTCGGTGATGATCGTCAGCTTGGCACCGTGAGGCAGCTTCACGCCGGACAAGGTGTCGCCCAGCGAGTGAGAAAGGGGCCGACGTGCCAGCCCTTGCTGGTAGTGATGGCAGAGGGATTCGAGCAGAGGCAGCACGCTGCCGCGCTGGCTCTGGTGATGGGGTGGAAGCCCGTGGCAGATCAGGGTGTTTTGCTGCTTCTCCCCTTGCCAGATGAGGGCTGCTGCCAGCTCGCACCCCAGACGCGCCTTGAGCTGCAGCGTGGAGCCGAAATACATGGCGGGAGAGAGATCGAGCAGCAGCCAGTGCGCCTGATCGAGCTCCTCGCTGTAGAGGCGGGTATAGGGACGGCCGAGGCGTGCGGTCACTCGCCAGTCGATATGGCGTACCTCGTCACCAGCCTGATAGGCGCGCAGCTCGCGAAACGTGAGTCCGGGAGAGCGGCCCGGTTTGCCGCGTTCGCTGCTGCTTCTGCCTGCGTGAGGTGGCTTCCTGGCCTTGGCCCATAGCCGGATATTGAGCAGCTGTGGCAGCGACAGGACGATATCGGGATGGAGCTCCGGCGCTAGGGACATGGCACCTGATCCAGCAGTTGGGCGATCAGGATATCGTTATCCAGATTGTCGGCCAGTGCCTGATAGCTGGGAATAAGGCGGTGGCGCAGCACCGGATAGGCTTGCAGCTGGATATCTTCCGGCAGCACATAATCTCGTCCGGCAAGCCAGGCTCGGGCGCGGGCGGAGCGAGCCAGCCCAAGTGTGGCACGGGGGCTGGCACCCACGGCAATCAGCGGCTCAAGGGCTGGGCATAGGCCGCTGCCTGGGCGGGTAGCGCAGACCAGCTCCACCAGATAGTGCTCCAGTCGGCTTTGCATGGTCACCGCCAGCACGTCGCTGCGGGCACGTTGCAAGGTGGTCTGGCTCAGGGTCACCGGCGCCGCACCAAGCTGTTCCCCGCTGGCATTGAGCTGCAAGATGGCGAGCTCCATCATAGGGCTCGGGTAATCCACCATAAGCTTGAGCAGAAAGCGGTCGAGCTGCGCCTCCGGCAGGGGATAGGTTCCCTCCTGCTCGATGGGATTCTGGGTGGCGGCGACCATAAAGAGGGGTGGCAGCCGCCAGCTCTTTTTGCCCACGGTGATCTGGTGTTCGGCCATGGCCTCCAGCAGCGCTGATTGCACCTTGGCCGGCGCCCGGTTGATCTCGTCCGCCAGCACCAGATGGTTGAAGAGGGGGCCTGGCTGGAAAACAAAACTGGCATCCTGCGGGTGAAACACCTCGCTGCCGGTGAGATCGGCAGGAAGCAGGTCGGGGGTAAACTGGATACGGGCAAAGCGCCCCTCAACGGCGCCAGCGAGCGCCTTGACGGCACGGGTTTTGGCAAGGCCGGGGGCCCCTTCGATTAACACATGTCCTTCACATAACAGGGCAATCAGGAGCCCTTCTATTAGCTCCTCTTGCCCCAGGATCTGACTGCCAAGATAGTCCCTAAGTGCTCTGAACTCGGCCGCTGCCATGCGATAAACCCGTTGTTTTTATGGAAGTTGATCTTTTTATACTCCAGTTGCTTCCCAAGGGCGAGCAAAGGGGCCTTGCCGCGCTTAATTTAGTTTCAATCAGCTGTATGAAACTTGTGATTGGATTGTTAAGATGTGGCGCAATGAGGTCAGACCTCTGCCTTTTAAACCAAGGAGCCAGGATGAAACAGCCATTGAAACTGACGACTCGCCAGGGCGAACGGATTGCCGTCGTGGCGGGGCTGCGTACCCCCTTTGCCAAGCAGGCTACCGCCTTTCATGGCGTGCCAGCAGTCGATCTCGGCAAACTGGTGGTGAGCGAGATGCTTGCCCGTACCGATCTCGATCCCAAGCTTATCGACCAGCTGGTGTTTGGTCAGGTGGTTCAGATGCCGGAAGCCCCCAACATTGCCCGCGAGATCGTGCTCGGTACCGGCATGAGCGTCAATACCGATGCCTATAGTGTCTCCCGCGCCTGCGCCACCAGTTTCCAGGCGGTGGCCAACGTCACCGAATCCATCATGGCCGGTACCGTAGACATCGCCATCGCCGGTGGGGCAGATTCCTCCTCCGTGCTGCCTATCGGGGTGAGCAAGAAGTTGGCCCGCGCCCTGGTGGATCTCAACAAGGCGCGCAATCTGCAGCAGCGCTTCAATATTCTGCGGACATTGAGGGTCAAGGATCTGCTGCCGGTGCCACCTGCGGTGGCGGAATACTCCACTGGCCTCTCCATGGGGCAGACGGCCGAGCAGATGGCCAAGAGCCACCAGATCAGCCGCGAGGCGCAAGATGCGCTGGCTCATCGCTCCCACACCCTGGCCGCGCAGGCTTGGGCTGATGGCAAGCTCAGCGGCGAGGTGTTTACCGCCCATGTACCGCCCTACAGGTCGCCGCTCGAGCGGGACAACAATATCCGTGAAAGCTCGGACTTGGCGAGCTACGCCAAGCTCAAGCCGGTGTTTGACCGGGTCCATGGCACAGTGACGGCGGCCAACGCCACGCCGCTGACCGATGGCGCCGCCGCCGTGCTGTTGATGCGCGAAGGTCGGGCGAAAGAGCTTGGCCTCGAACCGCTTGGCTATATCCGCAGCTTCGCCTTCTCGGCCATCGATGTGTGGCAAGACATGCTGATGGGCCCCTCCTATGCCACGCCGCTGGCGCTCGACAGAGCCGGTATCACGCTCAGCGATCTGACTCTGATCGACATGCACGAAGCCTTTGCCGCCCAGACTCTGGCCAACCTCAAGATGTTTGCCAGCCACGAGTTTGCCCGTGACAAGCTGGGCCGAGAACAGGCCATCGGCGAGGTGGACATGGAGAAGTTCAACGTCCTCGGTGGTTCGCTGGCCTATGGCCACCCCTTTGCCGCGACCGGTGCGCGGATGATCACCCAGACCCTGCACGAGCTGCGTCGTCGCGGCGGGGGACTGGGGCTCAACACCGCCTGTGCGGCGGGTGGATTGGGCGTGGCTATGGTGTTGGAGGTTGAATGATGAGCGCTAAGACTTTTTCCCTGGATGTTCGCAAAGATGGCATCGGCATCCTCACCATGGATGTGCCGGGCGAGAGCATGAATACCCTGAAAGCCGCCTTTGTCGAGGAGATCCGCTCCGTACTGGACGAGGTAAAACGCAACAAGGATTTGATCGGGCTGGTGATCACCTCAGGCAAAAAGGACTCCTTCATCGCCGGCGCTGACATTACCATGCTGGCCGCCTGCACCAGTGCCAAGGATGCCGAGACCCTGTCTCGGGAAGGGCAGGAGATTTTCGCCGAGATCGAGGGGCTGACCATTCCGGTGATCGCCGCCATTCATGGCCCCTGCCTCGGTGGCGGGTTGGAGCTGGCGCTGGCCTGTCATGGTCGGGTGGTGACCGATCATGGCAAATCTGTGCTGGGATTGCCGGAAGTTCAGCTCGGTTTGCTGCCAGGCTCCGGTGGTACCCAGCGCCTGCCGCGCCTTATCGGGTTGGCCAAGGCGCTGGATCTGATGCTGACCGGCAAACAGGTGCGGGCCAAACAAGCCAAGAAATTGGGGCTGGTGGACGATGTGGTACCGCCGTCAATCTTGCTGGATGCTGCCATCAAGCTGGCCAAGAAGGGCAAACCGCGCCATCAGTTGAAACGGGATCTGCAGGGCAAGGTGCTGGAGACCAACAAGCTGGGTCGCAAGGTGCTGTTCGATCAGGCCAGCAAGGGGGTGAAAGCCAAGACCCGCGGCAACTACCCGGCGCCGGAGCGGATCCTGGACGTTGTGCGCATCGGCGTGGAGGAGGGGATGAAGGCCGGTCTGGCCGCTGAATCCCGCCACTTTGGCGAGCTGGTGATGACGGCAGAGTCTGCCGCCCTGCGTTCCATCTTCTTTGCCACCACCGAGATGAAGAAAGAGGTCACCTATCAGGGGGCCGAGCCGCGCAAGGTAGCCCATGCCGCCGTGCTGGGCGGTGGTCTGATGGGGGGCGGCATTGCGTTCGTCACCGCTACCAAGGCGGGCGTGCCGGTGCGGATCAAGGATGTGGCAAGCGCCGGGATCGGCAATGCCATGCGCTACAGCTATGACATTCTGGCCAAGAAGCTCAAACGTCGCCACATCTTGCGCAGCGAATTGGAAAAGCAGATGAGCATGTTGACCGGTACCCTCGACTACTCCGGTTTCCACCGGGTGGACATGGTGGTTGAGGCGGTGTTTGAAGATCTCAATCTCAAACACCAGATGGTGAAGGACGTGGAGCGTGAGTGCGGTGAGCACACAGTGTTTGCCTCCAACACCTCATCCCTGCCCATCAACCAGATTGCGGCAGAGGCGGCGCATCCGGAGCGAGTCGTGGGGCTGCACTACTTCAGCCCGGTGGACAAGATGCCGCTGGCGGAGATCATCCCCCACGCTGGCACCAGTGCCGAGACGGTCGCCACCACCCTGGCTTTTGCCCGTGCCCAGGGCAAAACCCCCATCGTGGTGAAGGACGAAGCCGGTTTCTATGTCAACCGCATCCTGGCGCCCTACATGAATGAGGCGGCAAGACTGGTGCTGGAAGGGGAGCCGGTGGAGGTGCTGGATAGCGCGCTGCTGGACTTTGGCTTCCCGGTTGGCCCCATCACCTTGCTGGACGAGGTGGGGATCGATGTGGGCGCCAAGATCTCCCCCATTCTCGAGAAAGAGCTGGGCGGCGAGCAGTTCCAGGCACCCAAGGCGTTCGACAAGCTGCTGCAAAATGATCGCAAGGGACGCAAGAACGGCAAGGGCTTCTACCTCTATGGCAAGGCGGCACCGCGTAACAAGCTGACCGGCAAAGAGGGCAAGAAGACGGTGGACGAGAGCGTCTATGGCGTGCTCGGCATCAAGCCTTCTGCCAAGCTGGCCCGTCAGGAGATCGCCGAGCGCTGCGTGCTGCTGATGCTCAACGAAGCGGCCATGGCGCTGGATAGCGGTGTTGTGGCGTCGGCCCGTGATGGTGATATCGGCGCCATCTTCGGCATCGGTTTCCCGCCCTTCCTCGGCGGCCCGTTCCGTTATATGGACACGCTCGGGATCGATCATCTGGTTGGCCGTCTGGAGTATTACCAGAAGCGCCACGGCGACCGGTTCGCCCCCTGTGCCCGTCTCAAGGCGATGGCCGCAGAGCAGCAGACCTTCTACTGATAATCGCTGCAGAGTGACCGCAAGGCAAAGAGGCCCGCACCCCATGCGGGCCTCTTTCTATGTTGTGGTTTGTGCCGGTTGTGCTGCGATGATGCAGGCAGAGGTAAACGCTGATAAAAAACGGCCCACCGAAGTGGGCCGTCGAGATATCACGTCACGGATCAGATCCCCGGTTTGCGCTCCGGGCAGCGGCCAATAATATCGGGTGGCAGTTCACCGTTGTCCTGCTCCAGCACTACATCAAACCCCCACAGCTGATGCAGGTGTTTGAGCACCTCATGGCGTGAGTCGCCAAGGGGGATGCGGTTGTGGGGAACATAGCGCAAGGTAAGGGAGCGATCCCCTTTTACTGCCACGTTATAGACCTGAATATTGGGCTCCAGATTGCTCAGGTTGTACTGGGCTGACAGGGTATTGCGTACCTGACGGTACCCTTCGTCATTGTGGATGGCGGAGACCTTCAGATAGTTCTTCAGATCGTCGTCATCAATGGCGAACAGCTTCATATCCCGCATCACTTTCGGGCTTAAGAACTGGCTGATAAAGCTCTCGTCCTTGAAGTTCTGCATGGCAAAGTGGAGGGTTTCGACCCAGTTGCTGCCGGCATAGTCGGGGAACCAGTATCTATCTTCCTCGGTCGGGTTCTCGCAGATGCGGCGCAGGTCGGTAAACATGGCAAACCCCAGCGCATAGGGGTTGATCCCCGAGTAGTAGCGGCTGTTGTAAGCAGGTTGATAGACCACGTTGGTGTGGCTGTGCAGCACCTCCATCATGAAGCGATCGCTCAGTTTGCCCTCGTCATAGAGGTGATTGAGGATGGTGTAGTGCCAGAAGGTGGCCCACCCCTCGTTCATCACCTGAGTCTGCTTTTGTGGATAGAAATACTGGCTTATCTTGCGCACGATGCGCACCACTTCCCGCTGCCAGGGCTCCAGCAAGGGGGCATTCTTCTCGATAAAGTAGAGAATGTTCTCCTGGGGTTCGGCAGGGTAGCGTCTGTCTTCTACCCCAGCAGCTTTATGCTGCTTGGGGAGAGTACGCCACAGCTCGTTGACCTGGGTCTGCAGGTAGTCTTCCCGTGCCTTCTGGCGCCGTTTCTCCTCCGCCATCGAGATCTTCTGGGGACGCTTGTAGCGATCCACCCCGAAGTTCATCAAGGCATGGCAGGAGTCGAGCAGCTGTTCCACCGCCTCGATGCCATGCTTCTCTTCGCACTGGGTGATGTAGTTCTTGGCGAACAGCAGGTAGTCGATGATGGAGGAGGCATCGGTCCAGGCCTTGAACAGGTAGTTGTTCTTGAAGAAGGAGTTATGACCGTAGCAGGCGTGGGCCATCACCAGCGCCTGCATCGGCATGGTGTTCTCCTCCATCAGGTAGGCGATACAGGGATCGGAGTTGATGACGATCTCGTAGGCCAGCCCCATCTGGCCGCGCTTGTAATTGCGCTCGGTATGGATAAAACGCTTGCCGAACGACCAGTGCTGATAGCCGATGGGCATGCCGACGCTGGAGTAGGCATCCATCATCTGCTCGGCGGTGATCACCTCGATCTGGTTGGGGTAGGTGTCCAGCTTGTAGAAACGGGCGACCCGGGCGATCTCCTGGTGATAGGTCTCCAGCAGATCGAAGTTCCAGTCTGGTCCGTCATCCAGTGGCGCTACACGTTTTTCTGTTTCGATCATGTGACCTCCTCACGCCGCTTGTTTCTTGAACAGCTCGCGGAACACCGGATAGATATCCTCGACCTTGCGAATGTGTTCCATCGCAAAGTGGGGGAACTGGCTGGCTACCGACTCATATTCGTGCCACAGGGTCTGGTGGGCACGGGTGGTGATCTCGATGTAGGAGTAGTACCTCACCCTTGGCATGATGTCCTGCGCCAGGATCTCCCTGCATTGCGGTGAGTCATCAGCCCAGTTGTCACCGTCAGATGCCTGCGCCGCATAGATGTTCCACTGGTTGGCGGGGTAACGCTCGTTGATGATGTCGTTCATCATCTTGAGGGCGCTGGAGACGATGGTGCCGCCAGTCTCCTGGGAGTAGAAGAACTCGTGCTCGTCCACCTCCTTGGCCTGGGTATGGTGGCGGATATAGACCACCTCGACGTTCTTATAGGTCCGGCTCAGGAACAGATAGAGCAGGATATAGAAACGCTTGGCCATCTCCTTGGTGGCCTGATCCATGGAGCCCGATACGTCCATCAGACAGAACATCACCGCCTGGCTGGAAGGGACGGGCCGTTTGACGAAGTTGTTGAACTTGAGATCGAAGGTGTCAATAAACGGCACCGCATCGATCCGCCGTTTCAGCTCCCTGATCTCCTTCTCGAGCAGGGCTATTTCGGCAAAGTGCTCGTTGGGATCGGTGGCCAGCAGAGCCAGCCGCTCTTCCAGTTCATGCAATTGGCGTTTCTTGCCTGCTTGCAGCGCCATGCGCCGTGCCAGCGAATTTTGCAGGGAACGCACCACGTTGATGTTGGCGGGCACCCCGTTTGAGGTGTAGCCAGCACGGTAAGTTTTGACTTCCATCAGCTGATTGAGCTGGGTTTTCTGCAGCCTGGGCAGCTCCAGATCTTCAAACAACAGATCGAGATACTCATCCTTGGAAATCTGGAACACGAAATCATCGGCCCCTTCCCCCTGATTGGATGCTTGTCCCTCGCCGGAACCCTGTCCGCCGCCCCCTCCTTTGGGGCGGTCAATCTTGTCGCCGGAGACGAACTGGTCATTGCCGGGATGCACCATCTCCCGTTTACCGCCGTGCCCCTGATGAAAATGGGGCTCGCCGATGTCCTTGGTCGGGATGCTGATGCTCTCGCCCTTGTCTACGTCCTGAATGCTGCGCTTGGAGACAGCATCCGAGACCGCTTGTTTTATCTGCTTCTTGTAGCGGCGGATGAAGCGCTGCCGATTGACAGCGCTTTTGTTTTTGCCGTTGAGCCTGCGGTCGATAAAATGCGCCATAACTCCCCCTTGAACAGTCAGGGTCAGGATGACTTGCGTACCCTGAGATACCATTCGGAGAGCAGTCGCACCTGTTTACGGGTGTAGCCTTTCTCCATCATCCGTTCGACAAAGTTATCGTGCTTCTTCTGCTCCTCGGCTGAGGTTTTGCTGTTGAAGGAGATAACTGGCAGCAGCTCTTCCGTGTTGGAGAACATCTTCTTCTCGATCACGGTGCGCAGCTTCTCGTAACTGGTCCAGTTGGGGTTACGGCCTGCATTGTTGGCCCGGGCACGCAGCACGAAGTTGACGATTTCGTTGCGGAAATCTTTCGGGTTGCTGATCCCGGCGGGTTTTTCAATTTTCTCCAGCTCGCTGTTGAGAGACGCTCTGTCAAACAGCTGGCCGGTTTCGGGGTCACGGTACTCCTGATCCTGGATCCAGAAGTCGGCGTAGGTGACGTAGCGATCGAAGATGTTCTGACCGTACTCGGAGTAGGACTCGAGATAGGCGGTCTGGATCTCCTTGCCGATGAACTCCACATAACGCGGAGTCAGATAACCCTTGATGAACTCAAGGTAGCGATCGTGCAGTTCTTGCGGGAACTGCTCGCGCTCGATCTGCTGCTCCAGCACATAGAAGAGATGCACCGGGTTGGCGGCCACTTCCGCGTGGTCGAAGTTGAAGACGCGGGAGAGGATCTTGAACGCAAAGCGAGTAGAGAGACCATTCATCCCCTCGTCCACACCGGCGTAGTCGCGATACTCCTGATAGCTCTTCGCCTTGGGATCGGTGTCTTTCAGGCTCTCGCCATCATAGACCCGCATCTTGGAGTAGATGCTGGAGTTTTCCGGCTCTTTCAGCCGTGACAATACCGAGAATTGGCCCAGCAGTTCGAGGGTACCCGGGGCGCACTTGGCCTCGGTCAGCTCGCTGTTGATCAGCAGCTTCTCGTAGATCTTCACCTCTTCCGAGACGCGCAGGCAGTAAGGCACCTTGACGATGTATACCCGGTCGAGGAAAGCTTCGTTGTTCTTGTTGTTGCGGAACTGCTGCCACTCTGATTCGTTGGAGTGGGCCAGCAGAATGCCGTCAAAGGGGAGGGCGGAGAGCCCCTCGGTGCCGTTGTAGTTACCCTCCTGGGTTGCTGTCAGCAGCGGGTGCAGCACCTTGATAGGGGCTTTGAACATTTCCACAAACTCCATCACCCCCTGGTTCGCTTTACACAGCGCACCTGAGTAGGAGTATGCATCGGCGTCATCCTGGGCGAAATGCTCCAGCATGCGGATGTCGACCTTGCCGACCAGTGAGGAGATGTCCTGGTTGTTGTCATCACCGGGTTCCGTTTTGGCGATGGCAATCTGATCGAGGATGGAGGGGTTGACCTTCTCCACCTTGAACTTGGTGATGTCGCCGCCAAACTCGTGCAGGCGTTTGGCCACCCAGGGGGACATGATGGGACGCAGGTAACGGCGCGGGATGCCGTACTCTTTTTCCAGGATCTCCCCATCCTCTTCGATGTCGAACAGACAGAAGGGGTGATCGTTGACCGGTGAGCCCTTGATGCGATAGATGGGTACCTTCTGCATCAGGGATTTGAGTTTCTCTGCCAGCGAGGATTTACCGCCGCCAACGGGGCCCAGCAGATAGAGGATCTGTTTCTTCTCCTCCAGCCCTTGGGCGGAGTGTTTGAGGTAGGAGACGATCTGTTCGATGGCCTCTTCCATCCCGTAGAAATCCTTGAAGGCGGGATAGCGTGCCACGACGCGGTTGGAGAAGAGTCGGCTCAGTCTGGGGTTGGCTGAGGTGTCTACCATCTCCGGCTCACCAATGGCGGTCAGCAGACGTTCGGCTGCGGAGGCGTAGCAGGCTTTGTCCTGCTTACACATATCCAGGAACTCCTGGATGGTATATTCCTCTTCTCTCGCTTTTTCATATCGCTGTTGGTAATGCTCGAATATGCCCATAACTTTGCCCTCGTTATAGTCGCTTACCCTGAAAAAAGTGGATGACTGCTTTTGTGTTGTGCGCTTTTAAAGCCTAGTCAACAGACTCCAGTAATCCATCACGGTTGATAGGTTAAATTCTGAAGAAACCTGCCCGATCCTTTTGCGGGGAGGGTCAGTCAACAACACCGCTATGTTACTGACTGTTAAATTATTTTTGCCACGATAGTGAGGTAAATGTCAAAGACATAAAAAATAAATGTTTATGGGAAACAGGGAACTTATTGCGAAAAGATTAAGGGGTTTGACGAAAGGCAATGGGGCTGCGGGTTAGCGGGGTTATGGATGAAAATGTCATTACGTGAACGTCAACGTAAATCACTTTGTTTGGATTTTTTGCTCTAATTTTTACATTGACGCTACATTTTGAGTGCCCTAGATTGGCGATGTGTGAGCAGCAAGACGCTTTAGCAAGAGAGTTGACTGTTGCCTCACCAAGCTCTGTTTAAGCACGTTTCCGTTGGCTTGACCCTCGCAACCGCGAGGGTCTTCTTTTTTTTGCGTCTGTAAACGCTTGTTTCTGCTGGTGGCTATTGAAGCCGTCAGCACTCATCTAGCGAGGGTAGGCTTGTTGCACGGCAGCCAGGACGCGGGCAAACGGGTGAGCGGCCAATTGGCCTGCGCCCGCCAGCGATTTGGCCTTGACCCGGCTGGTCAGCGGTGTGGCGATACCGCACAAAAAACGGGCCAGGACACGCGCATCCACCGAACCTGTCTTGGCAATCAGCGGATCGCACCAGGCACGGATCCCCGCCGCGTTTGGCATGGTCAGTGGGGGCAGGGGAGGGAGATGTGCCACCTCGCCGCGACAAACCGAACAGTGGCCACAATGAACCGGCGCCACCTCATCGGCAAAATAGCGGGCGAGGCGGTGACTCAGGCACTCACTTGAGGTGAAAAAGTCGAGCATGGCTTGCAGTCTGGCCAGCTCACTCTGCTCTTTTTGCAGGAACAGGGCGTGCAGGGCTTTTGCTTCCTGCTCGTTGTCCCACCCCTGACGGGTGATCCGGTAGACCTCG
Source organism: Aeromonas sp. s8 (assembly GCF_040907785.1). Taxonomy (NCBI): domain Bacteria; kingdom Pseudomonadati; phylum Pseudomonadota; class Gammaproteobacteria; order Aeromonadales; family Aeromonadaceae; genus Aeromonas; species Aeromonas sp. s8. The sequence goes on along the minus strand of NZ_JBFOCL010000055.1, from coordinate 3,778 downwards.
GTCATCTGTTTGCTTTCAAGCTCGATCCAGCCTTGCTGCTGCAGGTAGTCGAGCGCCGCAACCGCCCGCTGCCGCTCCCCCTGATAGCCCTGCCAGAGGGCGTCAAAGTCCATGGTGCACCAGCTGCGCGCTTGCGGGGCGCAGGCGAACAGTTGCTCCAGAAACTGGCGGCGATCCGGATTGAAGCGGCTCACTATCTCACCTTTATCCAGCACAAACTTGAAGCGGTAGTCGGCGTAGTAGCTGTAGGCCGGGGTGATGATGCCTGCCATCTCCAGATAGACCAGCAGGGTTTTAAGGGGCAACTGGCGAATATTGGTGTCGTTGGAGAGGCGCAGCAGGGTGAATTCCCACTCGTTCCCGCTCAGCTTGATGATGGCAAGCAGCTGGAGGATGGCACTCAAATCCGGCGTATCGCCGTAGACGAAGTTCTCCAGCACCGGCAGCTGGCTCTGGTTGGCCAGCACGATACAGCGCGATGGCTGGCCATCTCGTCCGGCGCGGCCAATCTCCTGGCTGTAGTTCTCGATGGATTTGGGCAGATCGTAGTGAATGACCCGCCGGATATCCGCTTTGTCGATGCCCATGCCAAAGGCGATGGTGGCGACGATGCAATCCACCTTGCCCGCCATGAAGTCGTGCTGGATCTGACTGCGCAGCGCCGAGTCGAGCCCGGCATGATAGGCGCGAGCGTTGATCCCTTCTCTAATGAGTTGCTCGGCACAGGCTTCTGCGGTGTGTTGCAAGGTGACGTAGACGATGGTGGGTGCCGCCGGATCGTTGGCCAACTCCTGCGCGAGCCAGCTATCTCGCGCGTCGGGCGACAGGGGAATGACCGCCAGATCAAGATTGGGGCGATAGAAACCGGTGACCACGACCCCCTCCGGTTCGATGCCGAATTTGGTCTGCATATCCTGAATCACCGCCGGTGTGGCGGTGGCCGTCAGCAGTAACACCTGCGGGATCTTCAGGTCATGGCGATAGCTCGGCAGCTTGAGGTAGTCGGGGCGAAAGTTGTGGCCCCACTCAGAAATACAGTGGGCTTCGTCAACCACCAGCAGCGAGAGCGGCACTTGCTGGATAAAGCGGCGAAAACGCTCGTTTTTGAGCCGTTCTACCGAAATCATCAGGATCTTGAGTTGGCCATCCAGCGCCTGTTGCATCACTCGTCGGCTCTCCTCCGGGCTCTGGCTCGAGTCGAGGGTAGCGGCGCTTATTCCCTTGCTTTTGAGGAAGGCGAGTTGATCGTGCATCAGCGCCAGCAGCGGCGAGATAACCAGGGTCAGGTGAGGCAGGGCGAGGGCAGGCAGTTGATAACAGAGGGACTTGCCGGAGCCGGTGGGAAAGATGGCGGCGGCACTCTGACCAGCCAGCACCCGGCTGATCACCGCCTCCTGACCTGGCCTGAGTGCGGAGAAACCAAAATATTGGTTGAGCAGGGATGGGATCATGGCAAGGCTCCGCGGCAAATGGGGGATGATAGCACAGCGACACCGGTCACGGGTGGCACAGGAATGGTCGTGAGGGTGAGGGCAGAGAGTGTCGATAAAACGTACAAAAATGGGTGGTTGCGCTGTAGTTAAGGTTTTGTTGCGGTTTTTTGTGATGGAAACGGGATATTTTTTGGTGAGTCTCTGGAAAAAAAAGATGGCGAATGGGATATTCCGACATGCAATCCGGTGACTGGCGGATCGGCCCGACAGAAGGCTGGCCACAGACACCACATCCGGGCGACAGGGGTCTCCCGATGAGTGGTTGCAGACAGGACTCATGATTCATGCACTACGGTGCTTAGGGACTTTTTTGATGACACAACAACACCCCCTCCTTCGGCTGGTCAATAGCACCAGCCTGGTCAGCCAGATCCTGGTTGGTCTGGTATTTGGTATCTTGCTGGCACTGTTTGCCCCCGAGTGGGCGAAAACGGCAGGTCTGCTCGGCAGTCTGTTTGTTGGCGCACTGAAAGCGGTAGCCCCGCTGCTGGTATTCGTACTGGTGATGGCGGCCATCATTGGTCACAAGCAGGGTCAGAAGACCAATATTCGCCCGCTGCTGGCGCTCTACCTGTTTGGTACCTTCTCTGCGGCCGCGGTCGCGGTGATCGCCAGCTTCCTGTTTCCCACGAATCTACATCTGGTGGCCAATACTGCCGAGATCACCCCGCCGGGCGGGATAACCGAGGTGCTGCAGACCCTGCTGTTCAACGTGGTGACCAACCCGGTCAAGGCGCTGATGGATGCCAACTATATCGGGATCCTGGCGTGGGCCATCGGTCTGGGTATCGCCATGCGCCATGCCAACGAGAGCACCAAGGCGCTCATCACTGACCTGTCTCACGGTGTCTCCGCCATCGTGAAAGCGGTGATCCGCTGTGCCCCGCTCGGGATCCTGGGTCTGGTTGCTTCCACTCTGGCAGAGACAGGCTTTGACGCCCTGTTTGGCTATGCCCAACTGCTGGTGGTGCTGATCGGCTGCATGCTGTTTATCGCCTTTGTGGTCAACCCGCTGATCGTCTTCTGGAAGATCAAGCGCAACCCCTATCCGCTGGTGCTGACTTGCCTCAAAGAGAGCGGCGTTACCGCCTTCTTTACCCGCAGCTCTGCCGCCAACATTCCGGTCAACATGGCGCTGTGTGAAAAACTGCGCCTGCCCAAAGATACCTACGCGGTCTCCATCCCGCTGGGTGCCACCATCAACATGGCAGGTGCGGCCATCACCATCACTGTGCTGGCCATGGCGGCGGTACATACCCTGGGTATGGAAGTGGACATGGCAACGGCCGTGCTGCTTTCCGTGGTTGCCACCGTCAGTGCCTGTGGCGCGTCCGGTGTCGCCGGTGGCTCTTTGCTGCTGATCCCGCTGGCCTGTAGCCTGTTTGGCATCAGCAACGACATCGCCATGCAGGTAGTAGCCGTCGGCTTTATCATCGGCGTGCTGCAGGATTCTGCCGAGACAGCCCTTAACAGCTCCACCGACGTGTTGTTTACCGCCGCAGCTTGCATGGCCGAAGATGAAACCTTGCTGGATGTGGCTCCGATACCGAGCCGCGAAGCCTGATCTCGTAACGGTCAGTTTCGCAACACACTTGCGCCCTCTTCGGAGGGCGCTTTTTATTGCCGGATTTGCTCTCTTTTCCTCTTTGATCAATCTCATTGGCTGATGTGCCGGACATTCTGTCGCCCTTGCCCAGGGCGCTGCTTTATCTTTATCCCTTCGAGTTGTGCTTCCTCCTTCTGTTGTGCGCTACACATTTTTGTCTGTTCTGCTAACAGCCGATTGCTATGGCTTACCCTAGCTCTTCAAGACAATCACAGCATTAAAGAAGAATGGAGGTGGCTGGCTGCGGCAGATGAACCCGTCCTATCAGACACGCCATCATGGTTTGGTGAGGGGGAGTAAACGTGTTGGCGATATTGAGCTGCGGGCATGGGGGGTTAATCTGTTGATACCCGACGTGTTCAGTCATGGTGCTGGTGATCATGCAGACAGCCTACAGAGTGAGAGGAGTAATAAGGAGAGAGCAGGGGAATCGCGGTGGCACAGAGTGCATGTCTAGTCCTGAAATAGGTTTACACATTTTCAACTAGCATTTCTCTACTCAGAACCCCCTATGTACTGCATCGGGGGTTCTGTATTTCAACGCATGATGCGGCCGCTCCGCGTTGTAAATATCCACTGCTTCACGCACCATTTCCCGCGCTTGCGTCAAATCCTGCGGGCTTTGCAACAATAACTCTCCTTTCAAAATCCCGTTCACCCGCTCCGCCAACGCATTCTG
>NZ_JBFOCL010000054.1:0-20312 GCF_040907785.1 Aeromonas sp. s8 | reverse complement strand
GCACCTACGGTACGGCCACCTTCACGGATAGCGAAACGCAGGCCGTCGTCCATTGCGATCGGAGCAATCAGGGTAACAACCATTTTGATGTTGTCGCCCGGCATTACCATCTCTACGCCTTCCGGCAGTTCGATGGTACCGGTCACGTCGGTAGTACGGAAGTAGAACTGCGGACGGTAGCCTTTGAAGAACGGGGTATGACGGCCACCTTCTTCTTTGGACAGTACGTACACTTCAGATTCGAACTTGGTGTGCGGCTTGATAGAACCCGGCTTGGCCAGTACCTGACCACGCTCTACGTCTTCACGCTTAACACCACGCAGCAGCGCGCCGATGTTCTCACCTGCACGACCTTCGTCCAGCAGCTTGCGGAACATTTCAACACCGGTACAGGTGGTAGAAACGGTATCTTTGATACCAACGATTTCTACGGTCTCACCTACTTTAACGATACCGCGCTCTACACGACCGGTAACTACGGTACCACGGCCAGCGATAGAGAATACGTCTTCGATAGGCATCAGGAACGGCTGGTCAATCGCGCGCTCCGGCTCCGGGATGTAGGTATCCAGGTGGCCAGCCAGCTCGATGATCTTCTCTTCCCACTGAGCGTCGCCTTCCAGCGCTTTCAGCGCGGAACCGCGAACTACCGGCAGGTCATCACCCGGGAAGTCGTATTCGGTCAGCAGTTCACGAACTTCCATCTCTACCAGTTCGAGCAGCTCTTCGTCATCAACCATGTCACACTTGTTCATGAACACGATCATGTACGGGATACCAACCTGACGACCCAGCAGGATGTGCTCACGAGTCTGCGGCATCGGGCCGTCAGTCGCTGCTACTACCAGGATCGCGCCGTCCATCTGGGCAGCACCGGTGATCATGTTTTTAACGTAGTCGGCGTGACCCGGGCAATCTACGTGGGCGTAGTGGCGGGTAGCGGTGTCGTATTCTACGTGGGAGGTGTTGATGGTGATACCACGCTCACGCTCTTCCGGTGCCTTGTCGATCTGGTCGAAGGCGAAAGCTTTACCACCGAAGTGCTTGGCCAGCACGTTGGTGATAGCTGCAGTCAGGGTGGTTTTACCGTGGTCAACGTGGCCGATGGTGCCGACGTTTACGTGCGGTTTATTACGCTCAAATTTTTCTTTAGACACGACGTAGTCCTTCTAGGTTAAACCCGCCTACCGTCGTAGGCGGGGAATCTTAAATTACTTGGATTTGCGCTCTTCGATCACGGCTTGTGCAACGTTGGTCGGTGCATCGTGATACTTGGCGAATTCCATGGCGTAGGAAGCACGACCCTGGGTAGCGGAACGCAGTGCAGTTGCATAACCGAACATTTCGGCCAGCGGCACCAGTGCACGTACGATCTTGCCGGACGGACCATCTTCCATACCTTCGATCAGGCCACGACGACGGTTCAGGTCACCGATAACGTCGCCCATGTAATCTTCCGGAGTTTCAACTTCTACTTTCATGATCGGTTCGAGCAGAACCGGGTTGGCTTTCATGAAGCCAGCCTTAAAGGCCATGGAAGCAGCGATTTTGAACGCCAGTTCGGAAGAATCGACATCGTGGTAAGAACCGAAGTGCAGACGCACACCCAGATCCATAACCGGGTAACCAGCCAGCGGACCAGATTTGAGCTGCTCACGGATACCTTTATCAACACCCGGGATGAATTCACCAGGAATGACACCACCTTTGATGTCGTTGACGAATTCGTAGGCTTTGCCTTCTTCCAGCGGGTACATGTCGATAACAACATGACCGTACTGACCGCGACCACCAGACTGCTTGGCATGCTTGCCTTCGATGTCTTTAACGGTGGTACGGATGGTTTCACGGTAGGCAACCTGCGGCTTACCTACGTTGGCTTCAACCTTGAACTCGCGACGCATACGGTCAACGATGATGTCCAGGTGCAGCTCACCCATACCAGCGATGATGGTTTGACCTGACTCTTCGTCAGTCCATACGCGGAAGGACGGATCTTCCTGAGCCAGACGGCCCAGTGCCAGACCCATCTTCTCTTGGTCAGCCTTGGTTTTCGGCTCAACCGCGATAGAAATTACCGGCTCCGGGAATTCCATACGCTCGAGGATGATCGGTGCGTTCGGATCACACAGGGTGTCACCAGTGGTCACGTCTTTCAGACCGATGGCAGCAGCGATGTCACCAGCGCGTACTTCTTTGATCTCTTCACGCTTGTTGGCATGCATCTGAACGATACGGCCAAAACGCTCGCGCTTGTCCTTGACGGAGTTCAGCACGGTGTCACCGGAGTTGATCACGCCAGAGTAGACACGGAAGAAGGTCAGGTTACCAACGAACGGGTCGGTAGCGATCTTGAACGCCAGAGCAGAGAACGGCTCGTCATCAGAAGCGTGACGCTCGTCTTTGGTCTCGCCGTCCATTTTCAGGCCGTCGATAGCAGCAACGTCGGTCGGAGCCGGCAGGTACTCGATCACGGCATCCAGCATTGCCTGTACGCCCTTGTTCTTGAACGCGGAGCCACAGGTTACCAGGATGATTTCGTTGTTCAGCACGCGCTGACGCAGAGCACCTTTGATCTCTTCCTCGGTCAGCTCTTCGCCGCCCAAGTATTTTTCCATCAGGTCTTCAGACGCTTCAGCAGCGGCTTCAACCAGATTCATGCGCATTTCTTGCGCCTGTTCCAGCAACTCGGCCGGGACGTCTTCGTAATCGAAGGATACGCCCTGATCAGCTTCATTCCAGTTGATGGCTTTCATCTTGACCAGGTCAACAACGCCCTTGAAGTTCTCTTCGGCGCCGATGTTCAGCTGAAGGGGAACCGGAGTACCTTTCAGACGGGTCTTGATGTGCTCAACGCAGCGCAGGAAGTTGGCGCCGGTACGGTCCATCTTGTTGACGAACGCGATACGGGGAACCTTGTACTTGTTAGCCTGACGCCATACGGTTTCAGACTGTGGCTGTACGCCACCTACGGCACAGTACACCATCACGGCACCGTCCAGAACACGCATTGAACGCTCTACTTCGATAGTAAAGTCAACGTGGCCCGGGGTATCGATGATGTTGATACGGTGCGGTTGGAACTGTTTACCCATACCGGACCAGAAAGCGGTGGTCGCGGCGGAGGTGATGGTGATACCACGCTCTTGTTCCTGTTCCATCCAGTCCATGGTGGCAGCGCCATCGTGAACTTCACCGATCTTGTGACTTACACCGGTGTAAAACAGTACGCGCTCGGTAGTAGTAGTCTTACCGGCGTCAATGTGAGCGGAGATACCGATGTTACGATAACGCTCAATGGGGGTTGTACGAGCCATTGTCATCCTCTTACTAAGGCGCTTGTCCCTAGATAATTAAAGGTGCGCAGAGTCAAAAGACCCTGCGCAAGCGGATTACCAGCGGAAGTGAGCGAAGGCTTTGTTCGCTTCAGCCATACGGTGAACGTCTTCACGTTTCTTGACAGACGAACCCTTATTGTCAGCGGCATCCAGCAGCTCGCCAGCCAGACGCTGAGCCATTGATTTTTCACCACGTTTACGAGCGGCATCAACCAACCAGCGCATTGCCAGGGCATTGCGACGTACCGGACGAACTTCTACCGGCACCTGATAGGTTGCACCACCGACGCGACGAGATTTAACCTCGACCGCCGGACGAATGTTATCCAGAGCTTCTTCGAATACGGCCAGGTGCTCTTTGCCAGATTTGGTGGCAATGATGTCCAGGGCGCCATAAACAATGGCTTCTGCAACAGATTTCTTACCGTCAACCATTACTACGTTGACAAATTTAGCCAGCAGCTCTGATCCGAACTTGGGATCTGGCAGGATTTTACGCTGACCAACAACACGACGTCTTGGCATTTCAAATTCTCCGTAACTTCAGGGATTACCCAAAACTAGAAAGCTATCTAACTAGAAACGAATTAACGTTTGGCCTTACTTAACGGAGAACCATTAAGCTTTAGGACGCTTCACGCCATACTTGGAGCGAGCCTGCTTACGGTCTTTAACACCGGCACAGTCCAACGCACCACGAACGGTGTGATAACGAACACCTGGCAAGTCTTTTACACGACCGCCACGGATCAGAACAACAGAGTGCTCTTGCAGGTTGTGACCTTCACCACCGATGTAGGAGGTGACTTCGAAGCCGTTGGTCAGACGTACACGGCACACTTTACGCAGTGCAGAGTTAGGCTTCTTCGGGGTGGTGGTATATACACGAGTGCATACGCCACGCTTCTGAGGGCACGCTTCCAGCGCCGGCACGTTGCTTTTCACAACGAGCTTGATGCGTGGCTTGCGAACCAACTGGTTAATAGTTGCCATCAAAAGGCTCCTGATAATGACTTCATAAACGTGTGGAAAATCCTCCCCGCAGATACGGGGACGCGAAATTTTATGCCCTGTTGTCTGGGGAGTCAAGATTTATACAATTTGCGTCACAAAAGGGCAATTCGGATCCGTTTAATTTCACGACATCACCTTGAATTTTCTTGAAAATATGCTTCTCAGCCACCCCAAGTGCGCGGGGAACCTTTTTGCGCAATCAGTGCCACCAGACCCGCCATATCGAGCACATTGCCCACCCGATGCTGCAAACCGCGAGCTTGCAGATCTTCCTGCATCACATAAAGCGGGATACCCGCCAGCCGCGCGCTCCACTGGGGAGCCGATGCCGCAATCACGGCATCCTGCATCAGTACCAGCTCATCCTCGGGCTGAAGGTATGAGAGCGCCTCTGCCAGAGCCTGACTCTGAAAGGGGGAGTTCAATATCAGATGCAACATGGAGACCTCAAAAGCTGATGTGAGTCGAACACTGTGCCCAGCGCCGAGCCAGTTCCTGGCGCGGCAGACTCTCAACGGGGATCAGCAGATCATCCACTGTCACGCCACGCTCTGCCAGCGAGTCAGCACAAACATAGACCTCTTCAATGTCGTAGAGTTCCAGCATTTTGAAGGTGGGCGCGTAGTGGCGCTGCAAAATGGCAGCAGGTTGCTGATCCTTGAGCAGTTGCAGCACGCCGTCCCCAATCAGGAAGAGGGCCAGCTCATCGGTCATGGCAGAGGTGGCCAACAAGGCATCCAGTCCTTCCCGGCCGGCGGCATGGCCATGGGGGCCACGACTGCAGATAAAGGCGATTTTCTTGCTCATGACTCCCCCTAGAACTGAACCAGCCGATCGGCGGTGAGCGCCGCCTCGGCCAACTGGCCCAGACCGCTCAGACAAAATGGCGGTTGCAGATTGAAGTGTACCTGCCCTGCCCCCTTGGCTTCCTGTTCATCGAGCACACCGCGTCGCATGGCGGCAGCGACGCAGACGTCGATACGGATCCCCTGCTCTTCTGCCAGCTCTCGCCACAGACGCACCAGGTCGGTCTCATCGGATGCAGGCAGATGCAGACCGTTGCCGTTGCAGACCCCGTCCTGATAGAAGAACAGGTGGGACAAGGTATAACCCTGCGCCAACAGGGTGCGGGCAAAGCGATAGGCTGTGCTGGCCGACTGGGTGCCATAGGCAGGCCCCGTGACCAGGATGGCAAAACTCAGACTCATAGCAGGACTCCTGTGCTGACCCGGTCCATTTTACGCCAAAAACAAAAAAGCCCCTGCCAGGAGGGGCTTGATTCAATCTGTTGATCAGAGATGGGCAATCGCCTCGACCTCGACCAGCACATCTTTCGGCAGACGGGCCACCTCCACGCAGGAGCGGGCTGGCGCCGCATCGCCAAAGTAGCGGGCATAGACCTGATTGAAGGCAACGAAGTTGTTCATGTCGCTCAGGAAGCAGGTGGTTTTGACCACTTTGCTGGCATCGGCACCCGCAGCGTGCAACACGGCAACCAGATTCTTCATCACCCGCTCGGCCTGCTCTTCAATGCCGCCAGCCACGATTTCCATGGTGGCAGGATCGAGTGGGATCTGCCCGGAGGTGAAGATCATCTCGCCAACCTTGGTAGCCTGAACATACGGACCAATCGCGGCAGGCGCCTTGTCGGTTGCAATCACTTCTTTAGCCATTCATCTATCCCCTTCTGGAATGAGTTACTCGTTCTCGTCTTCACCCTGCTTGCGCTGTCGGATGTAAAGATAAACGGTATGTTTTGAAATATTGAGTTTGTCCGCCACCAGATTGATCGAATCCTTGATGTCGAAAATGCCCTTCTCGAACAGCTGGGTCACGATGAAGCGATTCTTGGCATTGTTAGCCACGGTGGGATCGCGGTTGATCTCGTCGATGGTGTTATCCACCGTCTGGGCAACCAACTCTTCCACGCTATTGGCGAAGGTCTCTGGTGACTGACGCGCCGCCTGCTGGGGCGTCGGGAAAAATTCGGCCACGAACTCGTGGAAAGGCGCATTGATGTGCAGGTTGATGCAGATAAGCCCCACTACTTGCCGCTCGCTGTTGCGAATAGCGATGGTGCTCGACTTCATCAGCGCGCCGGTACGGCTGCGAGCGAAATAGCTCTGGGTGTAATCCTGGCCGGTGCTCTCGATATCCTTGAGCATGCGCAGGGCGAGATCGGTGATGGGCGCCCCGAGGGTGCGTCCGGTATTGAAGCCGTTGGCGATCTTGATCACCGACTCGTGCAGATTTTCCAGGGAGTGGAGTACCACTTCACAATGCTTGCCGAACAGCTCGGCCAAGCCATCGATGAGCCCATCGTATGAGCGCAACAATTCCCTGTCTTCATCTGTAAAAGTGCGGCTGATCAGCTGTTCTTCGGGAAGCATGGCTTCCTCGATACCGACAGTCATGTTCTACCCCTGTAATAACCATTCAACTTTCCCGAGTTTTAAATTGCAGGGGAGTAAAGTCAACTTTTTTTGATTTTTTACTCTACAACTTTGCTCTGGATCATCCTGAAACCCGCGCTGCGTCTACCTTTGCCGAGGAATTGGCCAACAAAAAGGGCTCCTTGAAGGAGCCCTTTTCAATCACGGATGACGAGTTACTCTTCGTCGAAGCTACCGGCTGCGTTCAGCAGATCCGCCAGGTTCTGCTCCGCTTCATCAGCGGTCACCTGCGGGGTGCCAACAGCACGAGCTGCGGCAGCACGCTGGTTGATCCGGCTGTGGTGGTAGGCAAAGCCGGTACCAGCCGGGATCAGACGACCCACGATGACGTTCTCTTTCAAACCACGCAGTTCATCACGCTTGCCACCTACGGCGGCTTCGGTCAGAACGCGAGTGGTTTCCTGGAAGGAAGCCGCGGAGATGAAGGACTCGGTGCTCAGAGATGCCTTGGTAATACCCATCAGTACATGACGGTAGGTCGCAGGGGTCTTGCCCTCGGCAACCAGCTTACGGTTGGCAATCTTCACACGAGCCACTTCGACCTGTTCGCCTTCGATCAGATCGGTATCGCCAGCGCTCAGGATCTCGCACTTGCGCAGCATCTGACGAACGATGACTTCGATGTGCTTGTCGTTGATCTTAACGCCTTGCAGACGGTAAACGTCCTGCACTTCGTTGGCGATGTAGTTGGCGACCGGGCTGATACCGCGCAGACGCAGGATGTCGTGAGCAGACTCGGGACCGTCCGCCAGCACTTCACCCTTCTCAACTTTTTCACCTTCGAACACGTTCAGGTTACGCCACTTCGGAATCATCTCTTCGTAGACGTTGCCACCATCGGTCGGGGTGATGACCAGACGGCGTTTGCCCTTGGTCTCTTTCCCGAAGGAGATGGTACCGGAGATCTCGGCCAGAATTGCCGGTTCCTTCGGTTGACGTGCTTCGAACAGATCCGCAACGCGCGGCAGACCACCGGTGATGTCCTTGGTACCGCCGGACTCTTGCGGGATACGCGCTACCGCGTCACCCACGCCCACGTTGGCACCATCTTCCAGGTTCACGATCGCCTTGCCCGGCAGGAAGTACTGGGCGGCTACATCGGTACCCGGAATCATCACGTCTTTGCCGTTCAGGTCGACCAGTTTAACGGTCGGACGCATCTCTTTACCGGCACTCGGACGCTCGTTGACATCCAGTACGACGATAGAAGAGAGACCGGTCAGCTCGTCGGTCTGACGAGTGATGGTCACGCCATCGATCATGTGTTCGAACTGCAGACGACCTGCCACTTCGGTGATGATCGGGTGGGTGTGCGGATCCCAGTTGGCAACGGTCTCGCCAGCGCTCACGGCCTGGCCGTCCTTCACTTCCAGCACGGAACCGTAAGGCAGCTTGTGGCTTTCCTTGGTACGGCCCATGTCGTCCATGATGGTCAGTTCGGTAGAACGTGAGGTGATAACCAGTTTGTCATCGCTGTTGTGAACGAACTTGGCGTTCTGCAGCTTGATGGTACCTGTGTTCTTGACCTGGATGCTGCTTTCAGCAGCGGCACGAGATGCAGCACCACCGATGTGGAACGTACGCATCGTCAGCTGGGTACCCGGTTCACCGATGGACTGGGCTGCGATAACACCGACAGCCTCACCCTTGTTAACCAGGTGACCACGGGCCAGATCACGGCCGTAGCAGTGAGCACAGTTACCGAAGTCGGTTTCACAGGTGATGGCAGAACGTACCTTCACACGGTCAACGGAGTTACGCTCCAGCAGGTCACACAGCTGCTCGTCGAGCAGGGTGTTGCGAGCAACCAGGATCTCGTCCTCGGTACCCGGCTTGATGACATCTTCTGCCACCACACGACCCAGCACGCGCTCACGCAGCGGCTCGACCACGTCGCCACCCTCGATCAGCGGAGTCATCCACAGACCGTCGGTAGTGCCGCAATCGTCCTCGGTGATCACCATGTCCTGCGCCACGTCTACCAGACGACGAGTCAGGTAACCGGAGTTCGCAGTCTTCAGTGCGGTATCCGCCAGACCCTTACGAGCACCGTGGGTAGAGATAAAGTACTGCAGTACGTTCAGACCTTCGCGGAAGTTCGCGATGATCGGGGTCTCGATGATGGAGCCATCCGGCTTGGCCATCAGGCCACGCATACCGGCCAGCTGACGGATCTGGGCGGCGGAACCACGCGCACCAGAGTCGGCCATCATAAAGATGCTGTTGAACGAGGCCTGCTCTTCTTCTTCACCCAGCGAGTTGACGTTACGCTCTTTGGACAAGTTCTCCATCATGGCCTTGGAGACGCGCTCGTTGGCGCTGGCCCAGATATCGATAACCTTGTTGTAACGCTCGCCCGCAGTTACCAGACCTGACAGGAACTGGTCCTGGATCTCGGCAACTTCGGCTTCGGCTGCCGCGATGATGTCTTTCTTGGCATCCGGGATGACCATGTCATCGATACCAACGGAAGCACCGGACAGGGCCGCGTAGTGGAAACCGGTATACATCAGCTGGTCAGCGAAGATAACGGTGTCCTTCAGGCCCTGCTTGCGATAGCAGGTGTTCAGCAGACGGGAGATGAGCTTTTTGCCCAGCGCCTTGTTGGATACGCACTTGATCCAGTTCTGCGGATTGGCATCCAGATCAGCCTGTTCTGCAGCAGTCAGCACCTTCGGCTCGTCGATCAGGGCGTATTCCATGCCTTTCGGCAGGATCAGGCTCAGAATCGCACGACCAACGGTGGTGTTCTTCATCTCGGTGTGTTCACGCAGAGAACCGTCTTCCTGACGCAGGTATTCGGTAATGCGTACTTTCACACGAGCATGCAGATCGGCCAGACCGGCGCGATATACTTTCTCGGCTTCTTTCGGGCCGGCCAGCACCATGCCTTCGCCTTTGGCGTTGATACGGGCACGGGTCATGTAGTACAGACCCAAGACCACGTCCTGAGAAGGAACGATGATCGGCTCACCGGAGGCAGGCGACAGGATGTTGTTGGTAGACATCATCAGCGCACGCGCTTCCAGCTGGGCTTCCAAGGTCAGCGGTACGTGGACCGCCATCTGGTCACCATCGAAGTCCGCGTTATACGCAGCACAAACCAGCGGGTGCAGCTGGATTGCCTTGCCTTCGACCAGAGTCGGTTCGAATGCCTGGATACCCAGACGGTGCAGAGTCGGTGCACGGTTCAGCAGAACCGGGTGTTCGCGGATCACTTCGTCCAGGATATCCCAAACGACAGCTTCCTCGCGCTCCACCATCTTCTTGGCGGCCTTGATAGTGGTCGCCAGACCGCGGGTTTCCAGCTTGCCATAGATGAACGGCTTGAACAGTTCCAGCGCCATCTTCTTCGGCAGACCGCACTGATGCAGACGCAGAGTCGGGCCTACGGTGATAACGGAACGACCGGAGTAGTCGACACGCTTACCGAGCAGGTTCTGACGGAAACGACCCTGCTTACCCTTGATCATGTCGGCCAGGGATTTCAGCGGGCGCTTGTTGGAACCGGTGATGGCACGACCGCGACGGCCGTTATCCAGCAGCGCATCGACGGACTCTTGCAGCATACGCTTTTCGTTGCGCACGATGATGTCCGGAGCAGCCAGATCCAGCAGACGCTTCAAGCGGTTGTTACGGTTGATCACGCGACGGTACAGATCGTTCAGATCGGAAGTCGCGAAACGGCCGCCGTCCAGCGGTACCAGCGGACGCAGGTCCGGCGGCAGCACAGGCAGCACTGTCATGATCATCCACTCCGGCTTGTTGCCGGACTGCAGGAAAGCTTCCATCAGCTTCAGACGCTTGGTGGTCTTCTTGCGCTTGGTCTCGGAGTTGGTTTGATCCAGCTCCTCACGCATGGTTTTGACTTCACCTTCCAGATCGATAGCGCGCAGCAATGCCAGGATTGCTTCGGCACCCATCTTGGCGTCAAATTCGTCGCCCCACTCTTCCAGCGCATCCAGGTACTGCTCTTCAGAGAGCATCTGGCTGCGTTCGAGGTTGGTCATACCCGGCTCGATTACGACGAAAGATTCGAAGTAGAGCACGCGCTCGATGTCGCGCAGGGTCATGTCCAGCAGCAGACCGATACGGGACGGCAGGGACTTCAGGAACCAGATGTGGGCAGTCGGGCTGGCCAGCTCGATGTGGCCCATACGCTCACGACGGACCTTGGTCTGGGTCACTTCAACGCCGCACTTCTCACAGATCACACCACGGTGTTTCAGGCGCTTGTATTTGCCGCACAGACACTCGTAGTCCTTCACCGGTCCGAAGATACGGGCGCAGAACAGACCATCACGCTCCGGCTTGAAAGTCCGGTAGTTGATGGTCTCAGGCTTTTTGACCTCACCGAATGACCAGGAGCGGATCATGTCAGGAGAGGCCAGACCGATCTTGATACTGTCAAACTCTTCGGTCTTGGTCTGAGCCTTCAAAAACTTGAGTAAGTCTTTCACGTGTTTCCCCTGTCAGGAGTCTAACCTCGGCGCCCCGGCTGCCAAAACAGCGGGGCGCCCACGTCAATTCTCGAACAATAAGAGCGAGCTCTTACTCTTCGTCCAGCTCGATGTTGATACCCAGAGAGCGGATTTCCTTCAGCAATACGTTGAAGGATTCGGGCATGCCCGGCTCCATACGGTGGTCGCCATCCACGATGTTCTTATACATCTTGGTACGGCCATTCACATCGTCAGACTTGACGGTCAGCATTTCCTGCAGGGTATATGCCGCACCGTAAGCCTCCAGGGCCCACACTTCCATCTCACCGAAACGCTGACCACCGAACTGAGCCTTACCACCCAGCGGCTGCTGGGTAACCAGGCTGTAAGAACCGGTAGAACGCGCGTGCATCTTGTCGTCGACCAAGTGGTTCAGCTTGAGCATGTACATGTAACCAACGGTTACTTTACGCTCGAAGCGGTTACCGGTACGGCCATCGAACAGATCAATCTGACCGGATTCCGGCAGATCGGCCAGCTTCAGCAGGGCTTTGATTTCGCGCTCTTTGGCACCATCAAACACTGGAGTAGCAACCGGCAGACCCTTACGCAGGTTACCCACCAGGGTACGTACGTCGTCGTCAGACAGTTCGGCGATGTTCACTTGCTGGGTGTCCTTCTCGCCCAGGTCGTAGACCTGTTGCAGAAAGTTGCGCATCTCGTGCAGCTCGCGCTGCTCTTTGACCATGCGATCGATCTTCTCGCCGATACCCTTGGCCGCAAGGCCCAGGTGCACTTCGAGGATCTGACCGATGTTCATACGGGATGGTACACCCAGCGGGTTCAGTACGATGTCGACCGGACGGCCGAACTCGTCATGAGGCATATCTTCGACCGGACAGATCTTGGAGATAACACCCTTGTTACCGTGACGGCCCGCCATCTTGTCACCCGGCTGGATGCGACGCTTGACTGCCAGATAAACCTTGACGATTTTCAGTACGCCCGGCGCCAGATCATCACCCTGGATAATCTTGCGACGCTTGTTCTCGAATTTCTTGTCGAACTCGGCTTTCAGCTCAACGTGCTGTTCAGCGATCTGTTCCAGTTCGGTCTGCTTGCCTTCGTCTTCGATGGCCAGTTCAAACCACTTGGAGCGATCGAGCTTGTTCAGACGATCTTCGCTGTAACCGGCGGCCAGCAGCAGGTTGCGGGAGCGGCCGAAAATGCCGTCTTCCAGGATCTTGAACTCTTCGGTCAAGTCCTTCTTCGCTTCCTTCAGCTGCATCTCTTCGATTTCTTTGGCGCGCTTGTCTTTTTCCACGCCATCGCGGGTAAAGACTTGCACGTCAACCACGGTACCGTACACACCGTTCGGTACACGCAGGGAGGAGTCCTTCACATCGGACGCCTTCTCACCGAAGATGGCGCGCAGCAGCTTCTCTTCCGGCGTCAGCTGGGTTTCACCTTTCGGGGTTACCTTACCGACCAGAATGTCGCCGCCCTTCACTTCGGCACCCACGTAGACGATACCGGACTCGTCCAGTTTGGACAGAGCGGCTTCACCCACGTTCGGGATGTCAGCAGTGATCTCTTCCGGACCCAGCTTGGTGTCACGGGAGATACAGGCCAGTTCCTGGATATGGATGGTGGTCAGGCGATCTTCCTGAACAACACGCTCGTTCACCAGGATCGAGTCTTCGAAGTTGTAACCGTTCCACGGCATGAACGCGACGCGCATGTTCTGACCCAGCGCCAGTTCACCCAGATCGGTGGACGGGCCGTCAGCCAGTACGTCGCCAGCCATGACCGGCTCACCCAACATCACGCAAGGACGCTGGTTGATACAGGTGTTCTGGTTGGAACGGGTGTATTTGGTCAGGTTGTAGATGTCGATACCGGCTTCGCCTGGCATCAGCTCATCTTCATTGACCTTCAGGACGATACGGGAGGCATCGACATAGTCGATTACGCCACCACGCTTGGCCACTACGGTTACACCGGAGTCAACGGCCACAGCGCGTTCCATACCGGTACCTACCAGCGGCTTGTCAGCACGCAGAGTCGGTACAGCCTGACGTTGCATGTTTGAACCCATCAATGCGCGGTTCGCGTCATCGTGTTCCAGGAACGGGATCAGAGCCGCTGCCACAGATACGATCTGCTGCGGGCTCACGTCCATATACTGGATCTGGTCGGCGTTCATAAAGGTGGATTCACCTTTGTGACGGCACGGGATCAATTCATCTTTCAGACGGCCATCTTCGGTGGTCGCGGCGTTAGCCTGTGCGATCACGTACTTGCCTTCTTCAATAGCAGACAGGTAGTCCACTTCGTCGGTGATCACACCGTCAATGACCTTACGGTACGGGGTCTCGAGGAAACCGTACTCGTTGGTACGAGAGTACACGGACAGAGAGTTGATCAGACCGATGTTCGGACCTTCAGGAGTCTCGATAGGGCACAGACGACCGTAGTGGGTCGGGTGTACGTCTCGGACTTCAAAGCCGGCACGCTCACGAGTCAAACCGCCCGGGCCCAGCGCGGAGATACGACGCTTGTGGGTCACTTCGGAGAGCGGGTTGTTCTGGTCCATAAACTGGGACAGCTGGCTGGAACCAAAGAACTCTTTGACTGCGGCGGAGATCGGCTTGGCATTGATCAGATCCTGCGGCATCAGGGTGTCCAGGTCGCCCAGGGAGAGACGCTCCTTGACCGCACGCTCGACACGCACCAGACCGACGCGGAACTGGTTTTCAGCCATTTCACCGACAGAACGAATACGACGGTTACCCAAGTGGTCGATATCATCCACTTCGTCGTTACCGTTACGGATGTCGATCAGGCGCTTCATCACATCGACGATGTCGTCTTTGGTCAGTACACCAGCGCCAGTCTCGTCTTCACGACCCAGACGGCGGTTGAACTTCATCCGACCTACGGTAGACAGGTCGTAACGCTCGGCGGAGAAGAACAGGTTTTCGAACAGCTGTTCTGCAGCTTCGCGAGTAGGCGGCTCGCCCGGACGCATCATGCGATAGATCTCGACCAGCGCTTCCAAACGGTTGGAGCTGGAGTCGACACGCAGGGTCTCGGACATGTAAGCACCGTGATCCAGTTCGTTGGTGAACAGAACCTCGAAATGCTTGAAGCCGGCTTGGGACAGGTTGGCGATCGCTTCCAGGCTCAGCGCCTGGTTGGCGGTCACGACCATCTCGCCAGTTTGCGGATGTGCGTAGTCCTTGGCAGCAACTTTGCCAACAACATACTCAACCGGTACCTCAATCTGGGTAACGGCGTCTTTTTCCAACTGACGGATGTGACGCGCAGTCACACGACGACCGGTCTCAACCACCACGGCGCCATTGGCCACGATGTCAAAGGTCGCAGTTTCACCACGCAGACGCTCCGGCACCAGATCCATCATCAACTTGCCATCTTTTACTTCAAAACCGATGGTCTCGAAGAAAGTGGCCAGGATTTGTTCGGAAGTGAAGTCCAGGGCGCGCAGAATAATGGATGCTGGCAGTTTGCGACGACGGTCGATACGGACAAACAGGTTGTCTTTCGCATCGAACTCGAAGTCCAGCCAGGAGCCACGGTAGGGGATAACGCGAGCGTTATACAGTACCTTACCGGATGAATGAGTTTTGCCTTTATCGTGGTCGAAGAAGACGCCCGGGCTGCGGTGCAGCTGGGAGACGATAACCCGCTCGGTACCATTGATAACAAAGGTGCCGTTCTCGGTCATGAGCGGAATTTCGCCCATGTATACTTCTTGTTCCTTGATGTCTTTGACGGTGCCGGCAGCTGCTTCACGGTCGTACAGAACCATACGAAGCTTGACACGCAGCGGCGCGGAGTAGGTCACTCCACGGATCTGGCATTCTTTTACGTCAAATACCGGCTCACCCAGGCGATAGCTGACATACTGAAGCTCAGCACTACCGGAGTAACTGGTGATCGGGAAAACGCTACGGAAAGCGGCCTCTAGGCCATATTCACCTTCCGGGTCAGCCTCGATGAACTGCTTGAAGGAGTCCAGCTGAATGGACAACAGATAAGGCGTGTCCAGTACCTGGTCTCGCTTACCGAAGTCCTTACGAATGCGTTTTTTTTCGGTATAAGAGTAAACCATAGGGTTCCTCAGCTCGCTGATAAGTGACCCACTCTGTCCCGCGGGACAGCTCTGTCTCAACACCGTTTTGTGTTGGCCCGGACGAAAGAAGACAGTCCGGATTGCTGGTGCACCGAGAGTCGTAAACGGTGTGAAATGCTCTCAGTCTACAGCGCAAAAAGGCTGGTGAACAAAAATTCACCAGCCCTAGCCTGTTTTATCAGGCTAATCTACATAAATGCAGATTATTTGATCTCAACAGAAGCACCGGCAGCTTCCAGCTCTTTCTTCAGAGCTTCAGCTTCGTCCTTGGACACGCCTTCCTTCAGGTTAGCCGGAGCAGCTTCTACCAGATCTTTGGCTTCTTTCAGGCCCAGACCGGTAGCGCCACGAACGGCTTTGATAACGGCAACTTTGTTGGCGCCAGCAGCAGTCAGAACTACGTCGAACTCGGTCTTCTCTTCTACTGCTTCAGCAGCAGCCGGGCCAGCCATTACGGCAGCAGCGGCAGAAACACCGAACTTCTCTTCCATAGCTTCGATCAGCTCAACAACTTCCATTACGGACATGGAAGCAACGGCTTCGATGATTTGGTCTTTAGTGATAGACATGACAAAAATTCCTGATGTTGAATAAACTCAAACAGCCTAGATAGGCGAGAATCAAGCAGCAGCTTGTTTCTGGTCGCGAACAGCAGCGATAGTACGAACCAGCTTGCCAGCAGAGGCTTCTTTCATAGTCGCCATCAACTTCGCAATTGCTTCTTCGTAAGTCGGCAGCGTGGCCAGACGATCAATTTGTGCTGCGGCGATAAACTCACCGTTAAAAGCGCCAGCCTTGATTTCGAACTTTTGGTTCGCTTTGGCAAACTCTTTGAACAGACGAGCAGCAGCGCCCGGGTGTTCGTTAGAGAAAGCAATCAAGGTAGGACCGGTAAATGCGTCGTTCAGGCACTCGTATTCGGTACCTTCTACCGCGCGACGCAGCAGGGTGTTACGCACAACGCGCATGTACACACCGGCTTCACGAGCGGTTTTACGCAGGACGGTCATCTTGTCTACAGTTACACCGCGAGAATCGGCAACAACTGCAGAAAGAGCGCCTTTGGCAGCTTCGTTGACTTCAGCAACAATTGCCTTTTTGTCTTCGAGTCCCAATGCCATTGGCTTAACTCCTGGATTGAATCCGGGTCTATTGACCCAGTACTGACACATCCCCCCTACCTTTACAACAGAGGGGAACGATGCGGTAGCAGGATTCCAGAAGAGAAAGAATCTTTCTCGCTGGGTTTCCGGCACCGTCTACGCAGGAAACATTAAGGCTTTGCAGCCTCCTGCGGTCTTGGACGGAGGTCGAAACCCCCAACCAATCAAGGCGCAAAATTATAGATTAAATTTTGCGCCTTGTAAAACCCATCAATTAGGCCTGAGCTTCCAGAGAAGCTTGGTCTACGGCAACACCGGCACCCATGGTGGTGGAGATGCTGACTTTCTTGATGAATTGACCTTTGGCGGAAGAGGGCTTGCCTTTTTTCAGGGCAACCAGCAGAGCTTCCAAGTTTTCTTTCAGCTGAACTTCGTTGAAAGAAACCTTACCCAGAGTGGTATGGATGATACCATTCTTGTCGTTACGGTAACGAACCTGACCAGCCTTGGCGTTCTTGACAGCTTCGGCAACGTTAGGAGTTACAGTACCAACTTTCGGGTTCGGCATCAGGCCGCGCGGGCCCAGGATTTGACCCAGTTGACCAACAACGCGCATGGCATCCGGGGATGCGATAACTACGTCGAAGTTCATCTCGCCTTTCTTAACCAGATCGGCCAGGTCATCCATACCTACCAGGTCAGCACCGGCAGCTTTAGCTGCTTCGGCGTTGGCACCTTGGGTAAATACGGCAACGCGTACATCACGACCGGTACCGTGCGGCAGTACAGTAGCACCACGTACGTTCTGGTCAGATTTACGAGCGTCGATACCCAGGTTGACAGCAACGTCAACGCTTTCAACGAACTTGGCGGTAGCCAGTTCTTTCAGCAGGGCAATGGCTTCGTTGATGGAGTACTCTTTGGTACCGTCAACTTTTTCGCGAATAACGCGCATACGCTTGGAAAGTTTAGCCATTGTCTTAATCCTCCACTACCAGACCCATGGAACGAGCGGAGCCTGCGATGCAACGTACTTTTGCATCCAGATCGGCACCAGTCATATCCGGCTCTTTGGTCTTGGCGATTTCTTGCAGCTGGGCAACGGTCACCTTACCAACCTTGTCTTTGTTCGGCTTGGAAGAACCAGACTTGATGCCAGCAGCTTTCTTCAGCAGGAAGGAAGCAGGCGGAGTCTTGGTTTCGAAGGTGAAGGAACGGTCGCTGTAAACGGTGATCACGACCGGAGTCGGTGAACCTTTTTCCAGCTTCTCTGTACGAGCGTTGAACGCCTTACAGAATTCCATGATGTTAACACCGTGTTGACCCAGTGCAGGACCAACGGGAGGAGACGGGTTGGCTGCACCAGCAGCAACCTGCAGCTTGATATAAGCTGTGACTTTCTTAGCCATTAGGAAAATACCTCAAAAATGGGTTCTAGCGCCTCGGAGACTTGCTCCTGCAAACGGCTCCCCAACTAATAAAGGGGCAGCGAATTATAGAGATATTCGCTGCCCCTGACAACCGTTAAACGTACAGAATTCAATCAGCCCTTTTCGACCTGACCAAAATCCAGTTCAACAGGAGTAGAACGACCGAAGATCAGTACAGAGACCTTCACGCGGCTCTTCTCATAATCTACCTCTTCAACGGTACCGTTGAAGTCGGCAAACGGACCATCGGCAACCCGCACCATTTCACCCGGTTCAAACAGGGTTTTCGGACGCGGCTTGTCGTGGGCATCCTGCAGACGGTTCAGGATGGCATCGGCCTCTTTGTCGGAGATCGGTGCCGGACGGTCGGAAGTACCGCCGATGAAGCCCATTACACGCGGTACGTTACGAACCAGGTGCCATGTGGTTTCATCCATGATCATCTGGACCAGGACATAACCCGGGAAAAACTTGCGCTCACTCTTGCGCTTCTGGCCAGCACGCATCTCGACCACTTCTTCGGTCGGGACCAGCACTTCACCGAACATGTCTTCCATGCCATGCATCTTGATATGTTCACGCAGGGACTTGGCTACACGGCCTTCATAGCCGGAAAAAGCCTGCACGACATACCATCTCATACGTTGTTCACGTTGTTCAGTCATGGCTTATCCTTACACACCGGTAATCAGGTTGACCAACCAGACCAAGGCACCGTCCAGAACGAACAGCAGCAGCCCCATCACGGCGGTCACCGCCAGCACAATCAGGGTTGTCTGAATGGCTTCCTGACGGGTCGGCCATACGACCTTGCGGACTTCCAGGCGAGACTCACGGGCGAATGCCAGTGTTGCCTTTCCCTTGGTGGTTTGCAGGGCTACTGCACCAGCAGCAGCAATGACAACGACCACACCCAGGGCGCGGACGGCAGCGACAACATCGTTGAGCAGGTAATTACCCACTACAGCGGCCGCCAGGATAATGAAAACCAGGCCCCAAAGCAGGGTATCCTTGCTTCCGCCCTGGCTCTCAGAACTAACACTCATACAACCCACCTGTATCTGACGTAACCAAAGACACAAAAGCCCCGTACGAGACGAGGTATATGGCAGGGGCGGCAGGACTCGAACCCGCAACCATCGGTTTTGGAGACCGCTGTTCTACCAATTCGAACTACGCCCCTACACAAGAAAGCCCCTATTATAGGGGCTTTGCTTTATTTATGTAAGCCAAAGATTAAGCGATTACGCTGGCTACAACACCGGCACCTACGGTACGGCCACCTTCACGGATAGCGAAACGCAGGCCGTCGTCCATTGCGATCGGAGCAATCAGGGTAACAACCATTTTGATGTTGTCGCCCGGCATTACCATCTCTACGCCTTCCGGCAGTTCGATGGTACCGGTCACGTCGGTAGTACGGAAGTAGAACTGCGGACGGTAGCCTTTGAAGAACGGGGTATGACGGCCACCTTCTTCTTTGGACAGTACGTACACTTCAGATTCGAACTTGGTGTGCGGCTTGATAGAACCCGGCTTGGCCAGTACCTGACCACGCTCTACGTCTTCACGCTTAACACCACGCAGCAGCGCGCCGATGTTCTCACCTGCACGACCTTCGTCCAGCAGCTTGCGGAACATTTCAACACCGGTACAGGTGGTAGAAACGGTATCTTTGATACCAACGATTTCTACGGTCTCACCTACTTTAACGATACCGCGCTCTACACGACCGGTAACTACGGTACCACGGCCAGCGATAGAGAATACGTCTTCGATAGGCATCAGGAACGGCTGGTCAATCGCGCGCTCCGGCTCCGGGATGTAGGTATCCAGGTGGCCAGCCAGCTCGATGATCTTCTCTTCCCACTGAGCGTCGCCTTCCAGCGCTTTCAGCGCGGAACCGCGAACTACCGGCAGGTCATCACCCGGGAAGTCGTATTCGGTCAGCAGTTCACGAACTTCCATCTCTACCAGTTCGAGCAGCTCTTCGTCATCAACCATGTCACACTTGTTCATGAACACGATCATGTACGGGATACCAACCTGACGACCCAGCAGGATGTGCTCACGAGTCTGCGGCATCGGGCCGTCAGTCGCTGCTACTACCAGGATCGCGCCGTCCATCTGGGCAGCACCGGTGATCATGTTTTTAACGTAGTCGGCGTGACCCGGGCAATCTACGTGGGCGTAGTGGCGGGTAGCGGTGTCGTATTCTACGTGGGAGGTGTTGATGGTGATACCACGCTCACGCTCTTCCGGTGCCTTGTCGATCTGGTCGAAGGCGAAAGCTTTACCACCGAAGTGCTTGGCCAGCACGTTGGTGATAGCTGCAGTCAGGGTGGTTTTACCGTGGTCAACGTGGCCGATGGT
>NZ_JBFOCL010000053.1:0-70427 GCF_040907785.1 Aeromonas sp. s8 | reverse complement strand
TGATCCCATGCCGAACTCAGAAGTGAAACGCGGTAGCGCCGATGGTAGTGTGGCATTCGCCATGCGAGAGTAGGACACTGCCAGGCACCCAATTTCAAGATTACGCCCAGCGTGGTCTTTACCGGTTAGTGTGCTGATATGGCTCAGTCGGTAGAGCGCATCCTTGGTAAGGATGAGGTCCCCAGTTCGATTCTGGGTATCAGCACCATTAAATAGAAAGCCTCCCTGAAAAGGGAGGCTTTTTTGCATCTGTCATTTTTGTTATATCCCCTTACATTCCCTATTCCCGCAACCCCCTCTGCTTGTAGCCGACACTGTTTATCTGCTGATTTGAGTCCTAATGTGTTACTCATTTGACTGCTATTGATGGTTTTATCCAGAGATTTAACCATGATTGATTGACGTAAAACGTTTTACATGTAAAATCCGGCGCGTTTTGCCTATTACGTGGAGAGAGAGCATGGCGCAGGATAACGAATACTGTTTGGGGGCGGTACCCGCCAAAGGGCGCAAAGGTGTGCTGTCGCTGATGCTGGTGATGCTCGGCCTGACCTTCTTCTCTGCCAGCATGTGGACCGGTGGTGCGCTGGGTACCGGGCTGGTATTCGATGACTTCATCAAGGCGGTACTTATCGGCAACTTGTTGCTGGGTATCTACACCGCTTGTCTCGGTTATATCGGTGCCTCAACCGGCCTCTCTACCCATCTGCTGGCTCGTTACTCCTTTGGGGTGAAAGGTTCCTGGCTGCCATCCCTGCTGCTGGGCGGTACTCAGGTCGGCTGGTTTGGCGTGGGCGTGGCGATGTTTGCCCTGCCGGTACAGAAGGCGACTGGGATCGATGTGAACTGGCTGATCGCCATTTCGGGCATGTTGATGACGGTGACCGTCTACTTCGGGATCTCCGCCCTGATGGTGCTGAGCTTTGTGGCCGTACCGGCTATCGCCCTGCTCGGTGGCTACTCGGTCTGGCTGGCGGTGACTTCGACCGGTGGCATGGCTGCACTGCAGCAGGTACAACCAAGCAATCCCATCGAGTTCACCACGGCGTTGACCATGGTGGTTGGTTCCTTTATCAGTGCAGGAACCCTGACCGCCGACTTTGTTCGCTTTGGTCGCAAACCCTGGGGCGCCGTCATGATTACCATGGTGGCGTTTTTTTTGGGCAACACGCTAATGTTCGTCTTCGGTGCTGCCGGTGCGGCCGTGACCGGTCAGGCCGATATCTCGGAAGTGATGCTGATGCAGGGGCTGTTGATCCCCGCCATTCTGGTGCTGGGCCTCAATATCTGGACTACCAACGACAACGCTCTCTACGCCTCCGGCCTTGGTTTTGCCAATATTACCGGTCTCAAGAGCAAGCCCCTCAGCGTGATCAACGGCCTCATCGGTACGGCTTGCGCCCTCTGGCTTTACAACAACTTTGTCGGCTGGCTGGCCTTTTTGAGTACGGCAATTCCGCCGATCGGTGGCATTATCATCATGGATTTCCTGCTCAATCGTGAGCGTTACCGTCAATTTGCCGATCAGCAGTTCGAGACGGTGCGCTGGCAGGCGCTGGTCGCCACGGCTGTCGGGGTGGCTGTCGGCAAGTGGCTGCCGGGCATAGTGCCACTCAACGCGGTATTGGGCGCCGCCTTCACCTATTTCATTCTGGTTCGCCTCACCCAGCGGCCGGTTCTGGTACAGGAAGCTAACAAATGCTGATTCAACATATTCGTTTGGCCGATCGGGAAGGATTTTGGCAGATCCGCTGTCAGGATGGGGTCATCACCGCCATCGAACCCCATGACGAACATGCCGTCGCCGGTCGGGTGCTGGACGGGGAGGGCGGTCTGGCGATCGCCCCCTTTATCGAACCCCACATTCACCTCGATACCACCCAGACGGCCGGTGAGCCGAGCTGGAATCTCTCCGGCACTCTGTTCGAGGGGATCGAGCGCTGGGCCGAGCGCAAGGCGCTGCTGACCCATGAGGATGTGAAACAGCGCGCCATCCAGACGCTGAAGTGGCAGATCGCTAACGGCATCCAGTTTGTCCGTACTCACGTTGATGTCTCCGATCCCAATCTGGTGGCGCTCAAGGCGATGCTGGAGGTGCGGGAGGAGATGAAGGAGTGGGTCGAGCTGCAAATTGTCGCCTTCCCGCAGGAGGGGATCCTCTCCTACCCGAATGGCAAGGCACTGCTGGAGGAGGCGCTCAAGCTGGGGGCCGATGTGATCGGTGCTATTCCCCATTTCGAGTTCACCCGGGAATATGGTGTCGAAAGTCTGCACTACATCTTCGATCTTGCCGAGAAGTATCAGGTTCTGGTCGATGTGCACTGCGACGAGATCGATGACGAGCAGTCCCGTTTCATCGAGACGCTGGCGACCTTGGCCTACGAGCGGGGTATCGGTCATAGAGTCACCGCCAGTCACACCACCGCCATGCACTCCTACAACGGCGCCTATGCTTCCCGCCTGTTCCGGTTGCTGAAGATGGCAGACATCAACTTCGTGGCCAATCCGCTGGTGAACATTCACCTGCAGGGACGGTTCGATACCTATCCCAAACGTCGCGGTATTACCCGGGTGAAGGAGATGCTGGAGGCGAACATCAACGTCTGCTTCGGTCACGATGACGTGTTCGATCCCTGGTACCCCATGGGCACCGCCAACATGTTGCAGGTGCTGCACATGGGGCTCCATGTCTGCCAGATCATGGGTTACGAGCAGATCAACGACGGTCTGAAGCTGATCAGCTGCCACAGTGCCCGCACCCTGAACGTGCAGGATCGCTATGGTATCGAGGTGGGAAAACCGGCCAACCTGCTGATCCTGCCCGCCGACAACGGCTTCGATGCGGTGCGCCGTCAGGTGCCGGTGCGTTACTCGATCCGCCACGGCAAGGTGATTGCCCAGACCCGCCCGGCCCAGACCGAGATCGTGCTGGGTCAGCCCGAGTCCATCGATTTTCGCCGCTGAGATTTCAATCAGGCTGGATGTCGATTAGTTCCGCCTCTGGGCACAAGGGCCGCCATTGCGACATAATGGCGGCCTGACCCTGAGGGAGTGACACCATGCAAACCTGGTTCTATGTTGCTGCAGGGGGCGCCATCGGCGCCTGCCTTCGTTTTGGGATTGCCGAACTGATGGCCTTGCTGCTGGGGCGCCACTTTCCTTACGGGACTCTGGTGGTCAACGTGGTGGGCTCTTTCATCATGGGGGTAGCGTTCGCCCTCATCAGTCACGGTCATGTGGTAGAACATCCGATGAAGCCCCTGCTGATGGTGGGGATCCTCGGAGCCCTGACTACTTTCTCTTCCTTTGCCCTCGATACGGTGGTGCTGGCTCAACATGGGGCCTATCTGAAAGCGCTGCTCAATATCGGTCTCAATCTCTTCCTCTGTCTGGCCATGGTGGTGCTGGGCATGCAGTTGGTTGCGAGCCGGGTTTAAGGTGTCCGGACGCCAGTGGCTCTGGTAAACTGGCGGCCATTCTTTGCTCTATGGGTGTTTAAGGGATGTCAGAACAAGCAACGACAACGCATTTTGGCTTTAAAACCGTGGCCGCGACCGAGAAGGAAACTCTGGTAGCAGGTGTCTTCCATTCGGTAGCAGCCAAGTATGATCTGATGAACGATCTGATGTCGTTCGGCATCCACCGCCTGTGGAAGCGCTTCACCATCGACTGTTCCGGTGTGCGCAAGGGCCAGAAGGTGCTGGATCTGGCCGGTGGTACCGGTGACTTGACCGCCAAGTTTTCCCGCATCGTCGGCGAGACCGGTCAGGTGGTGCTGGCGGATATCAACGATTCCATGCTGAAAGTGGGCCGCGACAAGCTGCGCAATCTGGGGGTCGCCAACAACGTCTCCTACGTGCAGGCCAATGCCGAGGCGCTCCCCTTCCCGGATAACCACTTCGACGTCATCACCATCGGCTTCGGCCTGCGCAACGTCACCGACAAGGACAAGGCGCTCGCCTCCATGTTCCGGGTGCTCAAGCCGGGTGGCCGTCTGCTGGTGCTGGAGTTCTCCAAGCCGGTCAGCGAAGTGATCGCCAAGCTCTATGATCTCTACTCCTTCAAACTGCTGCCGAAAATGGGCGAAATCGTCGCGAACGACAGTGAAAGCTACAAATATCTGGCAGAGTCCATCCGCATGCACCCGGATCAGCAGACCCTGGCTGGCATGATGGAAAATGTCGGGTTCGAACAGGTGGAGTACTTCAATCTGACTCAGGGTGTGGTCGCCCTGCACCGCGGTTACAAGTTTTAAGGTTGCCTATGCCGATGGATGCCATGGTCACCGCGGTGATCGAAACCAGCCTCAACCAGTTGCTGGCGCTGGACAAACAGAGCCCGGAGCGGCTGCGCAAACTGGTGGGCAAGGTGCTCAAGCTGGAGCTGCGTGAACTCAAGCCGCTCTGGTTCGTCTTCTCCGAGCGTCGGCTGGATGTGCTGGCCCAGCATGAAGGGGAGGCCGATGCGGTGCTCAGCCTGTCGCTGACCGCCCTCGGTCTGCTGAAAGACCCGTCCGCCCTGACCCGTTATATCCGTGAGGAGAAACTGGATCTGAGCGGTGATCCCCAGCTGGTACAGGCATTCAGCGTGCTGCTGGGTGAGCTGGATATCGACTGGGAGGAGGAGCTGTCGCGCTATACCGGCGACGTGCTGGCCCACACCCTGTTCAGTGGTGCCCGTCAGGCGCGTCGCCTGGTCGGTCGCGAGCTGTGCCGCACCCGCAGCCAGCTGGCGGAATATCTGACCGAAGAGGCCCGCCTCGCCCCCGGCCCGCTGGAAGTGGCGAGTTTCAACGATGACGTCGAGGTGCTGGCCCAGCAGCTCAAGGCCGTCGAACTGCGGCTGGCCCGCTTCGAACAGCAGGTGACCTGATGACCCCGAAGGAGTTCAAACGCCTCTATCGCATCATCACCATCCTGCTGGAGCAGGGCATCGACGAACTGGTGCCAGCCCACTATCAACCCTGGCCGGGTCGTCTGGCCCGTCGCTCCCTGTTCTGGCTCAAGAACAAACAACCGGATCTCAGCCGCGGTGCCCGCATCCGCCTCGCCTTCGAGGCTCTCGGCCCCATCTTCATCAAGTTTGGCCAGATGCTCTCGACCCGCCGCGACCTGCTGCCGCCGGATATCGCCGAGGAGCTGGCCCTGCTGCAGGACAGGGTGCCCCCCTTCTGTGGTCAGGCGGCGCGCCAGCAGATCGAGCTGAGCCTGGGTTGTCCCATCGAAACCCTGTTTGACGACTTCGACGAGACGCCGCTGGCGTCGGCCTCCATCGCGCAGGTGCATACCGCCCGCCTGAAGGAGAGTGGCCGCGAGATCGTCATCAAGGTGATCCGTCCCGACATCGAGCCTGTCATAGAGGCTGACCTGCGGCTGATGCAGGCGCTGGCCCGTCTGGTGGCCCGTTTTGTGCCCCAGAGCGCGCGGCTGCGACCCATCGAGGTGGTGGAGGAGTATCGCAAGACCATCCTCGACGAGCTGAATTTGATGCGCGAAGCGGCTAACGCCATCCAGCTACGCCGCAACTTCACCGGCTCCGAGGCGCTCTATGTGCCTGAAATCATCACCGACCTCTGCCGCGAGCAGGTGCTGGTGATGGAGCGGATCTACGGTATTCCGGTCTCCGATATACCGGCGCTGGAAGCCAACGGCACCAATATGAAGCTGCTGGCCGAGCGCGGGGTAG
This sequence comes from Aeromonas sp. s8, assembly GCF_040907785.1. NCBI lineage: Bacteria > Pseudomonadati > Pseudomonadota > Gammaproteobacteria > Aeromonadales > Aeromonadaceae > Aeromonas > Aeromonas sp. s8. The sequence goes on along the minus strand of NZ_JBFOCL010000053.1, from coordinate 64,742 downwards.
AGGTCTTCTTCACTCAGGTGTTCCGCGACAGCTTCTTCCATGCCGACATGCACCCGGGCAACATCTTCGTCTCTTACGAACACCCGGAGAACCCGCTCTGGATCGGCATCGACTGCGGCATCGTCGGTACCCTCAATCGGGAAGACAAACGCTATCTGGCGGAGAACTTCCTCGCCTTCTTCAACCGTGACTATCGCCGCGTGGCGGAGCTGCACGTGGAGTCGGGCTGGGTGCCGGCAGACACCAAGGTGGACGAGTTCGAGTTCGCCATCCGCACCGTGCTGGAGCCCATCTTCGAGAAGCCGCTCTCCGAAATTTCGTTCGGTCACGTGCTGCTCAACCTGTTCAACACCGCCCGTCGCTTCCATATGACGGTGCAGCCGCAGCTGGTGCTGCTGCAAAAGACCCTGCTCTATGTGGAAGGGTTGGGGCGTCAGCTCTACCCGCAGCTCGATTTGTGGCAGACCGCCAAGCCGTTCCTCGAAAACTGGATGCACGAACAGGTGGGGCCCAAGTCGGTATTGAACGCCATCAAGGAGAAGGCGCCATTCTGGGCGGAGAAGCTGCCGGAGCTGCCGGAGCTGGTCTATGAGACCCTGCGTCAGACCCGTCATCAGCAGCGTCATTTCGACCAGATGTTTGCCGAGTTCCGCCGTCACAGCCGTCGGCAGGGGCAGGCCCGCTACCTCTTAGGGGTTGGAGCCAGCCTGCTATTGGCGGGTGTATTCTTGCTGACCCAAAAACAACACATTGAGTGGGGACAAGCCAGTCTCGCCGGTGCAGCCCTCTGCTGGCTGGTCGGCTGGTTGCGAACCCGTTCCCATTAATCAACAACCGCGCCGTCAGGCGCCTGTTCTGGAGAGAAAATCATGGGTGGTATCAGTATTTGGCAATTGTTGATCATTGCAGTCATCGTCGTGCTGCTGTTCGGTACCAAGAAACTGCGCGGCATTGGCGGTGATCTGGGCGCGGCGGTCAAAGGGTTCAAGAAAGCCCTCTCCGACGAGCCGGCTGATGCCAAGGCCGAGCAGAAAGATGCCGAGTTTCCCCCGAAACAGCTGAACGAAGCGGCCACTCAGAGCAGTGAGACCGCCAAACAGAAAGACAAAGACCAGGCCTAAGCCATGTTCGATATCGGTTTTTGGGAGCTGGTCGTTATCGGTGTGGTAGCACTGGTGGTACTGGGGCCCGAGCGGCTGCCGGTTGCCATCCGCACGGCTACCCACTGGATCCGCCTCATTCGTTCGACCGCGAACTCGGTCAAGTCCGAGCTGGAGCAGGAGCTCAAGTTGCAAGAGCTGCATAACGACCTCAAGAAGGCGGAACAGTTGCAGATGAGCAACCTGAGCCCCGAGCTGCAGGAGTCCATCGAACAGCTCAAGGCGGCGGCCCAGTCGGTCAATCGCCCCTATCAGGTGGAGAACGAGATCCGTCCGCCGCGCCCCGAGCCGGTCGCCCAGGCTGAGCCTGCCACGCCGGTGGAGCCTGCGGTGCAGCTGAGCCACGACGTGCCGCCGGTCAATAGCCAGCGAGAGAGTGAGCCGGTGCCGGTCAGCGATTCCGCAGTAAAAGGGGAGGTGAAGTCATGAGTCAGGCCGAACAACCCCTGATCAGCCATCTGGTTGAGCTGAGAACCCGTTTGCTGCGCTCCATTACCGCCATCCTCGTGGTGTTTCTGGCGCTGATCTACTTCTCCAACAACATCTACGACTTCGTGGCCCAGCCGCTGCTCAGCCAGTTGCCGGAAGGGACCAGCATGATCGCGACGGATGTGGCGACCCCCTTCCTGACGCCGATCAAGCTGACCCTGGTGGTCTCCTTCTTCGTGGCGATCCCCTATCTGCTCTATCAGGCCTGGGCCTTTATCGCCCCCGGTCTGTACCAGCATGAGCGGCGCCTGATCATGCCGTTGGTGGTCTCCAGTGCCCTGTTGTTCTATGCGGGGATGGCGTTCGCCTACTACGTGGTGTTCCCGCTGGTGTTCGGTTTCTTCACCAGCACCGCACCCGCAGGGGTGACGGTGGCGACCGACATCGCCAGCTATCTGGACTTCGTACTGACCCTGTTCTTCGCGTTCGGGGTGGCGTTCGAAATTCCGGTGGCCACCATACTGCTCTGCTGGACCGGCGTGACCACACCGCAAAACCTGAAGGAGAAACGTCCCTACGTTGTCGTCGGGGTGTTTGTGGTCGGCATGCTGCTGACGCCGCCTGATGTCTTCTCCCAGACCCTGCTCGCCATCCCGATGTGGGCGCTGTGGGAGATTGGTCTGTTCTTCGCCCGCTTCTACGTGAAGAAAGAGGATGAGGAACAACAGGAACAACCGGATGTGGAGAGCTGAGGCTCTGTTCGTCACCTGTTTGCCGGACGGCGAGAGGATGACGAAGTCCGCAGGAATAGCATAACGAGGGGAGCTGAGGCTCCCTTCCTCTTTTCATGCTCCCGTTCGAGGCGTATGGTAAGACCCCATTCGGTAGATGGTTTTCAAATACCTGATATGTATTCCTTTTGTTCGGAACGTCTCATCCCATGATCGATATCGGTTTAAACCTGACCAGCAGCCAGTTCGCCGGCGAGCAGGCTGAGCTGGTGGCCCGTGCCCGCACCGCCGGAGTGGAAGCGCTGATCCTGACCGGTACCGATCTGACTGGCAGCCGCGAGAGCGCAGAGTTGGCCGCCCGCTGGCCGGGCTACTGCTTCTCCACCGCCGGGGTCCATCCCCACGACGCCAAGAGTGTCGATGAGGCGACCCTGCCCGCCTTGCGCGAGCTGGCGGCATTGCCGCAGGTGGTGGCCATCGGCGAGTGCGGTCTCGACTACAACCGCGACTTCTCCCCCCGTCCGGTGCAGGATGCGGTATTCGACGCCCAGCTGGCACTGGCCGCCGAGCTCGGGATGCCGGTGTTTCTCCACTGCCGCGATGCCCACGCCCGTTTTATCGAGATCCTCCGTCCCTGGTTGCCGAAACTACCGGGAGCCGTGCTGCACTGCTTCACCGGCTCCGATGAGGAGCTGGACGAGTGTCTGGCGCTGGGGCTGCATATCGGGGTGACCGGCTGGCTCTGTGACGAGCGCCGCGGTCAGCTGCTGCGGGAACAGGTGGCCCGCATTCCGGCCGGTCGGCTGATGATCGAGACCGACGCCCCCTATCTGGTGCCGCGGGATCTGAAACCCAAACCGAAACGCAACGAACCCGCTTTTTTGCCGCACATCGCCCAGGTGGTGGCGGCCTGTCGTGGTGAAGCGCCCGAGGCCTTGCTGGCCCACACCCGGGCCACCTCCGCCGCGTTCTTCCAACTTCCTCTCCAGGAGTGATTCATGGCTACAACTCTTCCGGGCGCCTTTCCGGGCCGCCGCCTGCGCCGTCTGCGCAAACATGATTTCAGCCGTCGTCTGGTGCGCGAGAACGTACTGACCGTCAACGATCTCATCTATCCGGTGTTCGTGCTGGAGGGGGAGAATCGCCGTGAAGCCGTTCCCTCCATGCCGGGGGTGGAGCGTCTCTCCATCGATCTGCTGCTGGAAGAGGCTGCCGAGCTGGTGGAGCTGGGCGTGCCCGCTATCGCCCTGTTCCCGGTGACCCCGCTGGAGAGCAAGAGCCTGATGGCGGAAGAGGCCTACAACCCGAACGGGCTGGCCCAGCGCACCGTGCGCGCTCTCAAGGCCCGCTTCCCGGAGCTCGGGGTCATCACCGACGTGGCGCTCGATCCGTTCACCACCCACGGTCAGGACGGCATTATAGATGACGAAGGCTATGTGCTGAACGACATCACCACCGAGATCCTGATCAAGCAGGCGCTCTCCCATGCCGAGGCCGGGGTCGATATAGTCGCGCCGTCCGATATGATGGATGGTCGCATCGGCGCCATCCGCGCGGCGCTGGAAGAGAACGGCTTCATCAACACCCAGATCATGGCCTACTCCGCCAAGTACGCCTCCTGCTACTACGGCCCGTTCCGCGATGCGGTCGGTTCTGCCGGCAACCTTGGCAAGAGCAACAAGGCTACCTATCAGATGGACCCGGCCAACAGCAACGAAGCCCTGCACGAAGTGGCGCTGGATATTCAGGAAGGGGCTGACAGCGTGATGGTCAAGCCAGGCATGCCCTATCTGGACGTGGTTCGTCAGGTGAAGGATCAGTTCGGTGTGCCGACTTTCGCCTATCAGGTGAGCGGCGAGTACGCCATGCACATGGCGGCGATCCAGAACGGCTGGCTGAAAGAGAAGGAGACCATCATGGAGTCTCTGCTCTGCTTCAAGCGGGCCGGGGCCGATGGCATCCTCACCTACTTCGCCAAGCGCGTGGCGCAGTGGTTGAAGGAAGATGCCCGTTAAGCCGGGTTGAAGAGAAAAACGAGAGGGGGAGCCGATGGCTCCCCCTCTGTCGTTATGGCTCTCTTTTGGTCACGAGCGGATGATTACAGCTTGGTCCAGGCATCACTCCAGTGGCTGCCGGTACCCGGTGCATAGTGGCTGGTCGAGCCGCCACACCAGCCGCTGTAGGGCCAGGGTTTGCACTCGTAGTCGCCACCGTTATTGCTGACCCGTTCGCCACTCTGATAAGCGGTGCCCGCAACATAGGCCGGGTAGCTGCCGTGACCACCGTCACTGTCACCACCCGGAGCCTGTTCCACCAATGCCAGGGTGAAGCGGCGCTCGAAGCCCTGCTTGCTTCCCTCTGCCATGCCCGCCAACAACAGCTCGTAACTGCCTGCCGCAAGGCCAGACTGTGCCAGCTGCAGGGAACCCTGACCATTGATCAGGGCGCTGCCGGTGGCGACCGGATTGCCATCCTGCAACAGGGTCGCGGTGACGGTCACCGGGTTGGCGGTGGTCAGCGTCAGACTGAAGTCGAGCGCGCCGTTGACGATGAGATATTCGGCCGCCAGATCGGTGACGGTGAAGTCACTGCTGCTACCGGTCGTGGGCAGGATGAAGTCTCCGCTCAGGTAGGTCAGACCGGTCCAGCCGGAGCTGGTCAGCCAGTGCTTGCCATTGGTCTGATAGACATTGGGCAACTGGGTGCACTGTTTGTTGTCATTGACGAAACCGATACCGTAAAAGCCCGCCACATTCTTGTAGCAGAGCTGGCGACCATTCTGGTGCAGCACTGGTTGATCCAGCTTGCCCTTGTGGTGGAGTGACAGCCAGTCAAACTGGTTGATGGCCGAGACCAGCGGCACAAACTGGCCATCGGGCTGACGATAACGGATCAGGGATCCGGCATCACAGAGCAGACCATCAGCCCGCTGTTCGACGTAGCCGTAGTACTGTTCGCCATCCTGGAAGGTGAACCGGCAGAGACTGCCTTTCTCCGACTCCTTGGGGATCCAGCCCATCAGCAGTCGCTCCTGATTGTTCAGGGCCGCCAGCTGCCCGGCACTGAAGTCGCTGCCGTTGGCTACCCAGCCTTGCGGCATGGTGGAGAATTGCATGAAGTAGTGGTCGGTATAGTACATGTGGCTGTCAGCGCGGTGCTTGCGAGCCCCCTGGCTGACCGAGTTGTAGCGATAGATGTCGTTTTCCGGCTTGTGGAAACCGTTGAGATCATCGTCCAGATAGGGCAGGTCGCCCTTGCGGATATGGTAGTTGGCCATACCCGTCATCAGCGGATGCCAGCCGTGGCTGCCACGGGCAAACGCGCTCTCATGGCTGTAGGACTTCCCATCGAAGCCGTGGCCAAATTCGTGGGCAATGATGCCCCAGCCGCCGTAGTAGTGGCTGACAAAGTTAAAGGTATCGACCCCGGTGATGCCACCACTCCCCAGCCCGCCCCCCATGGCGGTGATCCCCAGGTTGAGGTAGGGACGCTTCATCAGGCTGTGGTAGTAGTAGTCATAATCGGCCGCCGTAAAGATCCCGTTTGGCACATAGCTGTTACCGCCATTGCCGAACATCTCGTAGCCGTTCACCGCCTTGAAGTTGTACCAGACGTGTTTGAACTCCTCGGTCGAGACCATGTAGGCCAGGTTGGTGGCGATGATCAGCCACTCGCGGGCGTAGAGGGCATTGATGGGGCGCCAGGAGCCGCTGGTGTTGGTGGCGAAACGCACGTTCCAGCTTGGCTTGAGGCGTGCCAGCTTCTGGGCAAACGGATCCGAGTTGGAACTGAACCTGTGCTCGAACTGGGCGGGCAGATTGATGCTGTTGTCGAGCAGGTTGTTGAGATCAAACACACCATCGCGGCTGGCGCTGTTGAAGCGGCCCTGTTCGCCAAAGGCGGTCAGTGGCAGGGTGATTTGGGCATAGGCGGGCAGGCGATCGAGCTGGCCCAGGATCAGCCACTTGTTGATACCGTTCAGGCGTGACTCGATATTGATGTCATGCAGCTCTCTGGCGGCATAGTTGGTGATGCGCACCGTGTCGTTATCAAGCAGCTCGGTCTTGACCAGCGAATTGATGTTGACCGAACGCTGGGCGCGATCGATCAGCACCTCGTAGGGTTCGTCATTGCGCAGTATGTAGCTGACTGCGGCCGGCATCAGCTGATCGAAGATCAGCGGGCGAGCCGGCAACTGCTCGTCGGCCGTGAAGCTGATCTCCTTGCTCAGCAGCTGGTTGAAACCCAGGCCACGCTCGTTGGCGGTGACAAGCGCCGAGCCCGCCAGCTGGAGATCTTTCAGCGCCGCCACGGGCTGCTGGTTGATCTCCCGGACAGTAAAGGTCGGGTTCTTGAACTGAAAGTCGTTGGCGATCAGGGTATCGGCATCATGCCACTCGATGCGGTCCTTGAAGTTCACCACCAGCCGATCGCCATCCATGTCGATTTTTTGCAGATTGCTGTCTGCGATCACCTGCTCAGGCGCCAGCGGGGTGTTGCTGGCGATGGCATCAGCCAGTTTGCGCAAGTCATAGATGTAGTAGTTTTTGCCGGCTGTATGGGCCAGGAGATAATCACCCACCTGATGGAGTTGCACCAGACGGTGGCTGTATTTTCCTTCAAAGGCGAGCCGACCGGCGATGGGGGTCTTGAGACTGTTCTCCGGCGTCACATCCTGCTGGCGGTAGACCTTGATCTCGCTCAGCGCATCGGCCACCAGCACGTAATCCTGATTGGCAAAGACTGCCTGGGCGCGGTGCAGGCTGTTGCTGCCGGAATCCCGACCGGTTCCCAGGGTGGTGACATGGCGATGCTCGTCGGCCAGATCGAAGATATCGACCCGGTGCGAGTAGCGCGAGACCACGTAGAGCAGGTTGTTGCGGACAAACAGTTCGCTGACCTGGTTGTAGGCCGTGGCACTGCCGGTTGCGGTGCCGCGGATCTCGCCAATCTGCTGGCGGCTCGGGATATCGATAATGGCCACATGGCCCGGATTGCCGTTCTGGCTGACATAGAGCCGATCCTGATAGCGCTCGACCGCCGTGATCAGGCTGGCGTCCAGCCCCAGCTGGTCGGCCGTCAGCTCCTCGCCTTTGTCCAGATATTGCAGCGAGGTGGCAAACGAGTTGACGCTGCAGGAGCTGGTCTCCATCACCACCCGGGTGCGTTCGCCATTCTGGATCTGGCCGTGGGGGAAGTACTCCAGCAGACAGCCGTTGCCGTAGTCATAGTTGCCAAAGCGTTTGTTGACCGCTACGACCCCACCGTCGTACCAGGTCAGCTCCCACTCCTCATCGAAGAAATCAAAGACGTTACGAATGGCTGTTTCGTCGAAAAAGTGGGGTTTGGGCAGATCGAACAGGATGTGGTTATCCGCTGTCAGCGGGTAGAGCAGGCCGTTGATGGCAAGGTGGCGCTTGCCATCCTTGATGATCACGTTCTGCTCGTCAGCCGCACTCTGGTGCAGCGCGGCGAGGCGCGCCGTCATCTGCTCGTAGTGCTCCTGATAGGTTTGTTTGAAATAGGCTTGTTCGCGCTCATCGGCCACGACATGGGCCGACAGCAGCAGACCGAGCAGGGTGGCAAGCTTGGTGGTTCTTGGCATGGTGATTTCCTTATCTTGGTTGTTGTTGGATGTATTTTGGTGCTTGGCAAGCATGTAAAAGAGAGGGGCTAACCCGTCCGGGCCAGTGCATCCTGCCCATCGGCAGCGTTGCCGACGGGCAGGATATGGGCGGGGGCCTGTCGGCCCCCGTTAGTGGTTGGGGCAAGGTCAGAGCTTGATCCAGGCATCACTCCAGGCAGAGCCGGTACCCGGCGCATAGTGGCTGGTCGAGCCGCCACACCAGCCGCTGTACGGCCAGGGTTTGCACTCGTAGTTGCCACCGGCATTGCTGACCCGATCACCGGCCTGATAGCTGGTGTTTGGGGCATAGGCCGGGTAGTCGCCATCGCTGCCGCCGTTGTCGCTCTCTTCGGTCAGGGTGACCGGGAAGCGTTGCACCACCGGCTGCTGGCCGTCAGCCAGACCGGTGATGACCACTTCGTAGCTGCCATCGGTGACATTGCTGCCCTGCAGTACCAGGGTGCTGGTGCCGTTCACCTGGCTGCTGGTGGTACCGTGGCTGTGGCCGCTCTGCTCCAGAGTTGCGGTGATCTGTACCGGGTTGGCGGTGGTCAGGTTGAAGCGGATGCTGACCTGACCGTTGACTATGGTGTACTCGCTCGCCATGGCGCTGACGGTGAAGTCGCTGCTGCCTTCGGCGGGGGGCGTTGTGCCGCCGCAGTCGCTGTCGCCCTGTACGCGCCAGACGCCCCAGTCACCCGTGGTGCCCGGCTCTTCGTTCTGGGTCCACCAGCCTGCCAGCCAGTTCTTGCCGTTGTGGCTGACGATGTCGCCGCCCACGTAGACCTTCTTGGCATCCCAGCTGTTTTCACAGACGGCGCCCTGCTCCCTGACGGTCACGTTGCGCTGCTGGGTTACCTGCTGACCGGCGCTGTCGCTCACCTGATAGGTGAGGGTGTAGCGGCCGACCTTGCTGCTGTCGACGTTGCCGATGACTTTGATTTGGGCGGTCAGGTCGCCATCTTCTTCATCATGGGCGCTGACGCCGGTCATCGGATCGAAGGCGGTACCCAGTTCCAGCGTGGTGTCGGTGACACCGCTGAACACAGGCTTCATGCTGTAGACCTCGATGGTACGTACCTGCTCGGTGACGTTGTTGTCGCGATCGCTCACCTTGTAGGTGAGGGGGTAGAGGCCGATGCGCTGGCTGTCTACCGAGCCTTCTACCTGGATCTGGCCAGTCAGGTCGCCATCTTCCTTGTCGTTGGCGCTGACACCTGCCAGCGGATCAAAGGCGGTACCCTGCTTGATGCGGGTATCTCTCAGGCCGCTGAACACCGGCTTGCCGTTGTCGACCGGGGGCGTGATCTCCTGATCGTGGATGAAGGGGCCGTAGCTCTTGATGAAGGATTCGTTGTAGGACTGACCGGCGGCGTTGCGGCCCATGTCCCAGTTGATGGACCAGGTCATCACGCCACGCAGCGGTTGCCCCTCGCTCTTCAGGCGGTTGAAGGCGTTGTAGAGCTTCTGCGGATCCTGCACATAGCCGGTGGCGGCGGCGTCGATGTTGGTCGGAATGCCGAACACCAGCTTGTCATGGGGGATCTTGTAGAAGCCGCGGGTACCGTTGCTCAGCGAATCCGCCATGTAGTAGATGAACTCTTCTTTCAGGGCATCGTTGTTCTGGGCAATCCAGCCGATGCCATCGATGTAGATACCGTCGCCACCCTGGTTGTAGAACTGGGGGTTGATCCAGTCGTAGTACCCTTCCAGATTGCGGATATAGGGGATGTAGGCGCCAGTCTGGGTCAGATAGGGGAACTCCGGCGCCATGGTGATGAGGAAGTTTTTCCCCAGGGCGCGGTAGTGATCCTTGACCAGACGCAGGGCCGCCGGGATCACGGTCTGGTTGTCGGCGGCGGTGATGGCGGCCTGTTCCAGGTCGATATCCAGCCCGTCGAAGCCATAGGTATCCACCAGACGGATGATCTCGTCGGCAAAGGCCTGCTCCTGACCCTTGCGCAGCTCGATGTGCGCATCGGCACCGCCCAGCGCCAGCAGCACGGAACGGCCCTGACGGTTCAGCTCGGCAATCTGCTCGATAAACTGCCTTTCGCTCATGCCGATGGCCGGGTCGAGTTTGAAGGTGGGGATGGGATCGCTGCCATACACCTTCATGAAGGAGACATCGACCACGTTGTATTGCGGGTTGACCTGATCGAGCTTGACGCAGGGGGCGATACCGCCCTTGTAGCCCGAGCCGTCACACCAGTTGTGCCAATAGCCGACCACTACGCCGGACTGGGGGTTGACCATCGCCTGACCGGCACTGGTGGCATATGCCATGGGGGCGCCCATGCCGAGCAGGCAGCCAAGCAGGGATAATTTGAGTTTGTTCATCGTCTCTCCGTACGGTGCAAATGGGGCGTCGGTTGTGACCGGACGTCCCCGGGGGCAGCCCCGCTGTCATAGGTGTTTTCCCTTAGACCGGTGGCTTTGCGTCGCGCCCTTTCGGGTCACTTTGCCTTTTTCACCCGATTTCTGTGCAGCACAGAGAATCAAGTGACCTGCATGGCAGGTTGCCTATGATAGATGCTTGAAAATAAATTAATCAATAGTTGGTTTTGATTCTAATTGACTGAAAAATATTGATAATTTGTTACAGTCACCACATCTTGTCCGTTTCCATGACTGAGCATGACGGTACTTGGCTGGCAGCTGTGGCGCCGGTAAATGGCGACTTTTTGCCCCTTGAAAGTAGCGGCAAGAGCCAAAAAAGGCCCACATATTCATCCTGTTACTGGCTGTTGATGGCAAAACTGCAGCAACGGCAGAGATCCGGGTCGCAATGGCTGGAAAAGTACAGGGTTGCGGCGGATTCCCGCTTGATTATTGCGTGGCTTGGCCACATGTTAGAAAGCCATACAGAGCTGCTAAAGCGGTCTGTTCAAGACCAAACAAGAGGTAACCGGGATGAATAACCCTTTGCTGACAATGGATTCGCTGCCCCCTTTCAGCCAGATCAAGCCGGAGCAGGTTCAGCCTGCCGTGATTCAGGCGATTGCTGACTGCAAGCAGAAGATCAGCGATGTGCTGGCCCAGCGTGATCCCCATACCTGGGATAGCCTGATTGCCCCGCTGGAAGAGGTAAATGACCGTCTGTCACGGATCTGGTCACCGGTCAGCCACCTCAACTCCGTACTCAACAGCGAAGCACTGCGCGAGGCCCATGACGCCTGCCTGCCGCTGCTCTCCGAATTCCAGACCTATGTCGGTCAGCATGAAGGGCTCTATCAGGCCTATCTGGCCCTCTCCCAGAGCGATGATTTCCCGCTGCTGAGTGGCGCCCAGCGCAAGGAGATCCAGAATACCCTGCGTGACTTCCGCCTCTCCGGCATCGGTCTGCCTGCCGAGGCGCAGCAGCGCTACGGTGAAATTCAGGCCCGCCTCTCCGAGTTGGCCTCCCGTTTCAGCAACAACGTGCTGGATGCGACCCAGGGCTGGCACAAGCTGGTGGCCGATGAAGCCGAACTGGCCGGTCTGCCCGAGAGCGTGCGTGCCGCTGCCCGTCAGATGGCTGAACTTAAAGGCAAAGAGGGGTGGCTGTTCACGCTGGATATCCCTTCCTACCTGCCGGTGATGATGTATGCCGACAACCGCGAGCTGCGCGCCGAGATGTATGAGGCCTTCACCACCCGCGCCTCCGATCAGGGCCCCAATGCGGGCAAGTGGGACAACTCCGCCATCATGAGCGAGCTGCTCACCCTGCGCCGCGAACTGGCTCAACTGCTGGGCTTTGCCAACTATGCCGAGCTCTCCTTGGCCACCAAGATGGCGGACAAGACCGAACAGGTGGTGAGCTTCCTCACCGATCTGGCGGCCAAATCCCTGCCACAAGGCAAGGCCGAGCTGGAGGAGATCCGCGCCTTCGCCGCCGAGCAGCATGGTCAGAGCGAGCTGGCAGCCTGGGATCTCGCCTACTACGCCGAGAAGCTCAAGCAGCACAAGTTCTCCATCTCCGACGAGCAGCTGCGCCCCTACTTCCCCGCCAGCAAGGTGGTGAAGGGGTTGTTCGAAGTGGTGAAGCGGGTGTTCGGCATGAAGGTGCGCGAGCGCCTCGGCATCGACACCTGGCACCCGGACGTGCGCTTCTACGATATCTTCGATGCCGACGACGAGCTGCGCGGCAGCTTCTACCTCGACCTCTACGCCCGCGAGCACAAGCAGGGCGGGGCCTGGATGGATGTCTGTCTGGGTCGTCGCTACCGTCAGGATGGCTCGCTGCAAAAGCCGGTGGCCTACCTGACCTGCAACTTCAACGGCCCGGTGGATGGTAAACCGGCGCTGTTCACCCACAACGAAGTGGTCACCCTGTTCCATGAGTTTGGCCACGGCATCCACCACATGCTGACCCGCATCGACGTGGCCGGTGTCGCCGGTATCAACGGAGTGGCCTGGGATGCGGTGGAGCTGCCGAGCCAGTTCCTCGAGAACTGGTGCTGGGAGTCCGAGGCGCTGGCCTTTATCTCCGGCCACTACGAGACCGGCGAGCCGCTGCCTGCCGATCTGCTGGAGAAGATGCTGACCGCCCGCAACTTCCAGGCGGCGATGCAGATGCTGCGCCAGCTGGAGTTCGCTCTGTTTGACTTCCGTCTCCATCAGGAGTTTGACCCGACCAATCCGGCGCAGCTTCCGGCGCTGCTGGACGAGGTGCGCAGTCAGGTGGCCGTGATGACGCCACCGGCGTTCAACCGCTTCCAGCACAGCTTCTCCCACATCTTCGCGGGCGGCTATGCGGCGGGCTACTACAGCTACAAGTGGGCCGAGGTGCTCTCTGCCGATGCCTTCTCCCGCTTCGAGGAGGAGGGGATCTTCAACCCGGCGACCGGCCAATCCTTCCTGAAGAATATTCTGGAGAAGGGGGGCTCGAAGGAGCCGATGGAGCTGTTCCGAGCCTTCCGTGGTCGTGAGCCCAAGGTGGATGCGCTGTTGCGACACAGCGGGATCGCTGCCTGAGATTCCTGACCCGCCGCCTGTGTGAGCTTCAAGCAGGTACACTGTTTTGCGGCATAGTGGGATCGAGTCGTGATTTCTGCGACAAAAAGGGACCTTTTGGTCCCTTTTTTCAAGGCTTTTTAATATCTTGCTGATTGCATATTTGCACTGCTCACAGCTCTTCAGTAGAGTCGTGTTCTAACCTTCAAGGAGAGAAAGCCACTTGCCATGAGGCGAGCACTCGATTCCGTCTATCAAATCATCTCAAGTCTGGCTCATTCGAGCGGCCAGGGATATTTCGATACCTTTGTGAGTGAAATCGCCGCTGCTGTGATGGCTGATGTCGTCCTGATCGCCAGCAGGGAATCAAATGCTTCCCATCTTACGGTTCAGGCTGCCCATCCCTCCTCTCTTGACCCCGATACCCTGACGCTGCCACTGACTGACTCTCCTGATGCCATTACTTGGCAGGAGGGGGAAGCATGGTTCAGCGATCGTCTGTTGCAGCTGTTCCCCGCGATGCCACTTGCCGATGCGTGGCAAGCCCAGGCCTACGCCGGGATCGCCCTCAAGGATGCGGATGGCGAGACCATAGGTATCTGCTGCCTGCTCTATCGTCAGCCGCAGGCCAATATGACCAAGGTGATGGGGCTGCTCCGGTTGCTGGGGCCGCTGGCCGGTCGCGAACTGGCGCTGATGCTGCAACGCCAGCTGCCGCAACTCTTGCCTGATACCCCTCATGTGCTGCAGAGCATGCTGTTTCAGGCCCCGGTGGGGATCGGCAAGCTCGATCTCACCGGCCGCATTCTCTGGGCCAATCCGGCCATCGAGAAGATGCTGGGTTATCCCCTCGACGAGCTGCTTCATCGCTCCATCTCCGACATCAATCACCCGGAGGATTGGCAGCGCAGCCTTGAGTGCTACGAAGAGATCCGGCGCGGCGAGCGCAGCAGTTTCACCCAGGAGAAGCGCTACTTCTGCAAGGGGGGCGAGATCCTGTGGGGGCGGGTAACTGTCACCCTGATCCGCGACGAGCAGCAGCAGCCGGACTACCTGATGGTGCTGCTGGAGAATATCGATCCCCTCAAGCGCCATGCGGAGCAGCTCAAGCTCTCTCACCGGGTCTACGACAACCTCTCCGAAGCGATTCTGGTGTGCGATGCCGACAGCCGCATCATCTCGGTCAACCCGGCCTTCGAGCAGATCACCGGCTACAGCAGCGACGAGGTGCGGGGCCAGCGTCCCAGCATGCTCAAGTCCGGGCTGCACGATCAGACCTTCTATGCCGACATGTACCATGCGCTGGAGCGAGTGGGGGTGTGGCGTGGAGAGGTGTGGAACAAGCGCAAGAACGGCAAGCTCTATCCGCAGCAGCTGATGATCAGTACCCTGCGCGAAGCCGGAAAAATCCAGCAATATATCGCCATTTTCAGCGATCTTTCCCAGACCAAGGTGGCCGAGCAGAAGATCGCGACCCAGGCCAACTACGACAACCTTACCAGCCTGCCCAACCGCTGGCTGTTTGGCCGCTGCCTCACCCGCTTCTGCGAGCGGGGCGAGCGCTTCGCGCTCATGGTGCTCGACCTCAACAACTTCAAGGCGGTCAACAACAGCATGGATCACCATGCTGGCGATGCCCTGCTGCGAGAGGTGTCGGATCGACTGGTGAGCCGGGTGCGCACCGAAGATTTGGTGGCCCGTATCGGTGGCGATGAGTTCGCGTTCCTGGTGCCCGGCATCGTCACCCGCCGTCAGGCCGAGGTGTTTGCCAAGCAGGTGATCGGCAGTTTCGCCCGCCCCTTTATGCTGGCCAACCAGCATCTCTATGTGACCGCGACCATCGGCATGACTCTCTGTCCGGTCGATGGCAGCGAGAGCGACGAGCTGCTGCGCAATGCCGAACAGGCGCTGTTTGCGGCCAAGCGGCAGGGAAGGTTGCTCGGTGCCTACTGCTCATCCATGCGGGAAGAGGTGCGCCAGCGCCACCAGATGCAGCAGGATCTGGCCGAAGCGATCAAGCTGGAGCAGCTGACCATGGCCTACCAGCCGATCTGGGACAATCGCAGCGGACGGGTCGCCAAGCTGGAGGCGCTGGTGCGCTGGTATCACCCCCACTGGGGGCAGGTATCCCCTGCCGAGTTTATTCCGCTGGCGGAAGAGGCGGGATTGATTCAGGGGCTGGGTGCGCTGGTATTGTGGCAATCGTGCCGGGATCTGGCGCGATTGCAGCAATCCGGCTTCCCTGATCTGCAGATGTCGATCAATCGTTCCACCATGGAGTTCCAGACCATCGACCCCGAGGCGAGTGAGTGGCTCAAGGTGATCCAGCATTTCGAGCTCGATCCTGCCGACATCGTCATCGAAATCACCGAATCTCTGCTGATGGAGAGCAGCGATCAGCACAGAGTGCGGATCGATGCCCTGCGCGAGGCGGGCTGCAAGCTGGCCATCGACGATTTCGGTACCGGCTACTCGGCCCTCAACTATCTGCGTACTTTCCCGGTCGATCTGGTCAAGATCGACCGCTCCTTCGTGCGCCATATCCCCTTCAACGAGCAGGATAGGATGCTGCTCGACGGCATCATCAACATAGTGCACAACCTCGGCATGCAGGTGGTGATCGAGGGGGTTGAGACCCGCGAGCAGCTCAACTTCCTCTGCCAGAAGGGGTGTGCCTTCACCCAGGGTTATCTGCTCAGCCGCCCGCTGGCCTATGACGATCTCACCGAATATCTGCAGCTCAATGACAAAGGGATGTTTCTGCAGATCAGCTAGTGGCGCTTACTCCTTCGATGTCATCTGTTCCTGTTTGGTTTTCAATGTCCGGTAATCCTCGCCGAGATAGCGCAAATAGATGCGATCCAGTACTCCCTCATCCTGCATCTGTTGCAGCGCCTTGTTGTAGGCAGGCAGCAGGTCAGCCTTCTGTTTGCCAAAACAGAGGTAGAGCGGCGTCGAATCGATAAAGGGTGTGAGGGCGCGGATCCTGACGTCCTGCTCCCTCGACAGAATGGGGGCAGAGAAGTAGTCCAGGATGATCATATCGACCCGGCTCTTTTCCAGCATCAGTAGCAGCTGTTTGTCGGAGTGAACCTTGATGGGCTCCCAGCCAGTGAAGTTCCTGATCTTGGCCGTGTAGTCATACCCCCTGACCATTCCTACTTTCAGCCCCTTGGCCATCTCCCACGAGAAGTTCTGTAACGGACTGTCGGTACGCACATAGGCGGCCAGAGGATAGAAGGCGGTGGCAAGGTCAGAGTGATAGCAACCGGGGAGAGGGGCGTTGTCGAGAATGCCATCCGCCAGCTGGGTGCTGACATACTGCTCGCAGCGTCCCCAAGGCAGTTCAAGCAGGGTGAGGTTCATGCCAAGGCGGCGCGCCACCTCTTGATGGATCTCCACCGAAATGCCCTCTTTCAGGTTGCCCTGTTCGGCATAGGAAAAGGGAGGCCAGTCTACGCCGCAGACCTTCAGGTTTGTGCCGCTCTGGGCGGCGAGGAGCAGGGCAATGAACAGGTTCATGGGATTTCCTCCCTACAGCGACTTGAAGGGGCTGTGGTACACTCGGTTCACTGAACTTAGAACGCATCCAAAGACCATGCAAATCCTCCTCGAAGACCCCGCCAAGGCCGCGCAGGCAGACGCGCTGGCCAGCCAGCTTGCCCAGCTCGACCTTCCCCAGTTTGCCCTGGTGTTTACCCCGGAAAGGTTGGAGCTGCGCAAGCTGGATGAACCCAAGCTGGGTGCTGTCTATGTGGACTTCGTGGAAGGGGCGGTGGCGCATCGCCGCAAGTTTGGCGGCGGTCGCGGCCAGTCCATCGCCAAGGCGGTGGGGCTGAAGGCCGGAGCCACTCCGACCGTGGTGGATGCCACCGCCGGGCTGGGACGCGATGCCTTCGTGCTCGCCTCCCTCGGTTGCAAGGTGACCCTCATCGAACGCAGCCCTGTGGTGGCCGCTCTGTTGCAGGACGGGCTGGCGCGGGCGGCACAGGATCCCGAGATTGGCCCCTGGGTCAGCGAGCGGATGCTCCTGCTGCAAGGCCCGGCGGTGGACAACTTGCTGGCGCTGCCGGAGCGGCCAGAGGTGATCTACCTCGACCCCATGTTCCCGCACAAGCAGAAGTCGGCGCTGGTGAAAAAAGAGATGCGGGTGTTCCAGTCGCTGGTGGGTCCGGATCTCGATGCGGATGCCTTGTTGCCTGCCGCGCTCAAGATGGCTGAGAAGCGGGTTGTGGTGAAACGCCCCGACTACGCCGGCTGGCTCAATGAACAGAAGCCCAGCATGGCCATCGAGACCAAGAGCAACCGCTTCGATGTCTACGTGATGGCGGCGCTGGCGGCGGGTTAACGGCCGGTGTGAGCCGCAGATGCAAAAAGGAGGGCCAACATCATGTTGGCCCTCCTTTTTCGTAATAGATTCAGTTGGTTGGCGCGAAGCGGATCAGCTTCTCTTCCCCTTGCCAGTTCAGGCGCAGGGTCGCCAGTTCTGCCAGACTGAGCCGCTCGCCACTGTGCAGCAGCAGATACTCGACCCCTTCGCTGGCTTCGATAGTGCGGAGCTTGTCATCCCATTGGCGACCATCGCGGCTGGTGAGGGTCACCGGCAGTTGCCAGCTGGCAGCAATTTCGAGCCAGTCGTAGAGATCGCAGCTGATGGGTTGATAATCCGGCATGATCGGCTCCAAAACGGGCAGGTTGCTGAGTCAGGCTTCCTGTACGCGGGTCGGCCAGCCCATCTTCTGCTGGCGTTCCACTTCAAAGCGCAGCTCGCTTGCGCGCAGGTAGTGTTCATCCATCCAGCCCTTGGGCAGGGTCAGGGTCAGTGACTCCTCTTCTGCCTGCAGGGTGAAGCTGGGCACTGTGCCCTGGGTACGGCGCATGCAGAGGATCAGCGCGATGCGCAGGATACGGGCCAGCCGGATCGCCTGACGACCGGTGACGGCCCCCTGTTTCTCCAGTGGTTCCAGCTTGAATTCGTCCCGCTGGTTGAACAGCAGGGCCGACAACAGCTTCTTTTGCGCCGGGGTAAAGCCCGGCATGTCGATGTTGTCGATGATGTAGGCGGCGTGTTGCGGCGCCTTCTTGTACTCGATACAGAGGCCGATCTCGTGCAGCAGGGCGGCATAACGCAAGATCGGGCGACCGTAGCGTTTGGAGAGTCGCCAGGCCGGTTGCAGCTGGTTGAACGCCTCGACGGCGGTATCGCGCACCCGTTCGGCGTGCTCTTTATCCAGCTGATAGCGGCTGATCAGGCTGTCGGCGGTACGATCCCGGGCATCACAGTCGTGATTGTTGCCCAGCAGACCGTAGATCAGTCCTTCACGCAGGGCGCCCCCCGCGAGGGTCATGCTCTCGATATCGAGTGTTTCGAAGATGGCGATCAGGATGGCGAGGCCGGAGGGGAACACGGTCAGCCGCTCGGCCGCCAGCCCTTCCAGTTGCAGCCGGTCGAGCTTGCCGCAGGCGATGGCCTGACCCATCAACTCCTGCAACTTCGGCAGGGTGACCCGCTCGCTCTTCCCTTGCGCCAGCATGATCTCTTGCAGCGCCTGTACCGTGCCGGAGGCGCCGACGCAGGTGCGCCAGCCGAGGGCGCGGTAATCTTCCGCCACCTTCTCCAGCACCGCCTTGGCGGCGGCAATCGCCTGCTCGAAACGAGCTTCGGAGAGCTCACCATCACCAAAGTGATTGTTGAGCCAGGTGACGCAGCCCATGTGCAGGCTGTTGAGCAGTTTTGCTTCGCTATGTTCGCCGATCACCAGTTCGGTGCTGGCACCGCCGATGTCGATCACCAGCCGGTTGCCTTCCCCGGCGGAGGTCCAGGAGACCCCTTCATAGATGGTCTTGGCCTCTTCCTCGCCCGAGATGATCTCGATGCTGTGGTTGAGTACCCGTTCCGCTTCGCTGAGGAACTCGTCGACGTTGGTGGCAAGCCGCAAGGTTGCGGTGCCCACCACCCGGATGTTGTCGGCCGGAATGTCCTGCAACTGTTCGGAGAAGAGACGCAAACAGTCCCAGCCTCGCTCCATGGCGGCACGGCTGAGACGAAATTCCGGATCGAGCCCGGCTGCGAGGCGAACCTTGCGCTTTACCTTGGCGACGGTGCGCAGGGCACCGGCGACCTCGCGCACCACCAGCATATGAAAGCTGTTGGAGCCGAGGTCGATGGCGGCATAGAGAGGCGAGTTGTGCAACGGGCCTGTCCTTAGCTCTTGCGCGGCGGACGACGACGGTTGTTGCTGTTGCCACCGCCCTGACGATCCCGCATGTTGCGGTTCACCGGCTGACGGTTGCGGAACACCCGTTTCGGCGGGGTCACGTCATCCAGCAGCGCTTCGCGATCATATTTGCTGACCGGAATGGCGTGGTGGATGTACTCCTCGATGGCCGGCAGGTTGAAGGCATAGTCTTCACAGGCCAGGCTGATGGAGTGACCGCTCTTGCCGGCACGACCGGTACGACCGATACGGTGTACATAGTCTTCGGCGTCGTCGGGCAGGTCATAGTTGAAGACGTGGGTCACGTCAGGGATGTGCAGACCACGGGCGGCCACGTCGGTGGCGACCAGAATATCGAGCGCACCCTTGGTGAAATCCTCGAGGATCTTCATCCGCTTCTTCTGTGGCACATCACCGGTCAGCAGACCAACGCGGTGGCCGTCGTTCTCCAGCCAGGCATGAACGTCTTCACAGACATGCTTGGTGTTGGCGAAGACGATCGCTTTCTCCGGCCACTCCTCTTCCATCAGGGAGAGCAGCAGCAACATCTTGTCTTCGTTGGAGGGGTAGAACAGCTCCTCCTTGATCCGCACGCCGGTCATCTGCTCCGGCTCTACCTGCACATGTTCCGGGTGGTTCATGTGTTCGTAGGCCAGCTCCTGCACGCGCAGGGAGAGGGTGGCTGAGAACAGCATGCTCAGACGCTCGGTCGCGGGCGGCATGCGGCGGAACAGGAAGCGGATGTCCTTGATGAAGCCCAGATCGAACATGCGATCTGCTTCGTCCAGTACCACGACCTGAATGTTGCTCAGATCGATCACCTTGGACTTGAAGTAGTCGATGATGCGGCCAGTGGTGCCGATCAGGATGTCGACACCTTGCTCCAGCACGGCCAGCTGCTTGTCGTAACCTTCGCCGCCGTAGGCGAGGCCGAGTTTCAGGCCGGTAGAAGCGGCGATGCTGTCGGCATCGTTATAGATCTGTACTGCCAGTTCCCGGGTGGGTGCCATGATGATGGCTCTGGGTTGGTTAACCAGACGGGGCTTGGTCAGCGGGTGAGTCAGCAAATAGTTGAATGTCGCGGCCAGGAAGGCAATGGTCTTGCCGGTTCCTGTCTGGGCTTGACCAGCGAGGTCATGACCTTCTACCAGCAGTGGCAGAGACAGTGCCTGGATGGGCGTGCAATAGTGAAATCCCTTTGATTCCAGACCAGCCAGAACTTCGGGTTCGAGGCCCATTTGGGCGAATTTGTCGGTCGTTAAGTGTGTTTTGCTCATGGCGGTAGGTTATCAGGTTAGGCTTGCAATAATAAACAGGATCATTTCAAATAGGGCAACTATTGCCTTTGTTGATATGTCAATAAAGCCTTAATTACTGACTGGAGTTGGAGATGAGTGACAAGATTGTTCAGCTGAGCGATGCCAGCTTCGAGGCAGATGTAATCAAAGCCGATGGCGCCGTTCTGGTCGACTTCTGGGCCGAGTGGTGTGGTCCGTGCAAGATGATTGCCCCGATCCTGGAAGAAGTTGCCCAAGAGTACGAAGGTCGCGTGACCGTAGCCAAACTGAACATCGACCATAACTCTGATACTCCGCCCAAGTACGGCATTCGTGGTATCCCGACCCTCTTGCTGTTCAAGAATGGCGAAGTGGCAGCGACCAAGGTCGGTGCACTGTCCAAGACTCAGCTGAAAGAGTTCCTGGACGGCAACCTGTAATAATTAAAGAGGAGCGCATTGCAATAATGCGCTCCTTGTGTTTTATCACCTAGACGCTCATCCCGATTGGTGCTAGTTTATCGCTCGTTTGCTAACCTTTTTGCCTGACTCTTTGCTAACCACAGCCTGGCAATCAAATCCGATCAGCATCAATCCAGCAGACTGTCTCCTCATTTCAATCCTTGCTTACAGACTTTCACCACTATGAATCTGACTGAATTAAAGAACACTCCTGTGTCCGAGCTGGTCAAGCTTGGCGAATCCATGGGGTTGGAAAATCTGGCTCGGGCGCACAAGAAAGATATTATTTTTGCAATCCTCAAGGCGCACGCCAAGGGTGGTGAAGATATCTTTGGCGACGGTGTGCTGGAAATCCTGACCGATGGTTTCGGCTTCCTGCGCAGTGCAGACGGCTCCTATCTGGCAGGCCCTGACGATATCTACGTCTCCCCGAGCCAGATCCGCCGCTTCAACCTGCGTACCGGCGATACCATCTCCGGCAAGATCCGGCCACCGAAAGAGGGCGAACGCTACTTCGCACTGCTCAAGGTCAATGAGGTCAACTACGACCGTCCGGAAAACTCCCGCAACAAGATCCTGTTTGAAAACCTTACCCCCCTGCATGCCAACGAACGTCTGCGTATGGAACGGGGTAATGGCTCTACTGAAGATATCACCGCCCGTGTACTGGATCTGGCTTCCCCCATCGGTAAAGGCCAGCGTGGCCTGATCGTGGCGCCGCCCAAGGCCGGTAAGACCATGCTGCTGCAGAACATCGCCCAGAGCATCGCCTACAACCACCCGGACTGTGAACTGATCGTTCTGCTGATCGACGAGCGTCCGGAAGAAGTGACCGAGATGCAGCGCATGGTAAAAGGTGAAGTGATCGCTTCCACCTTTGACGAGCCTGCTTCCCGCCACGTTCAGGTTGCTGAAATGGTGATCGAGAAGGCCAAACGCCTGGTCGAGCACAAGAAAGATGTGGTGATCCTGCTGGACTCCATCACCCGTCTGGCCCGTGCCTACAACACCGTTATCCCGTCATCCGGCAAGGTACTGACCGGTGGTGTGGATGCCAACGCCCTGCACCGTCCCAAGCGCTTCTTCGGCGCCGCGCGTAATGTTGAAGAGGGCGGCAGCCTGACCATCATCGCCACCGCGCTGATCGATACCGGCTCCAAGATGGACGAGGTTATCTACGAAGAGTTCAAGGGTACCGGCAACATGGAACTGCACCTCTCGCGCAAGATTGCCGAGAAGCGCGTCTACCCGGCTATCGACATCACCCGCTCAGGCACCCGTAAAGAAGAGCTGCTCACCTCAGGTGACGAGCTGCAGAAGATGTGGATCCTGCGCAAGATTGTCCACCCGATGGGCGAGATCGATGGTATCGAGTTCCTCATCGACAAGCTGGCGATGACCAAGACCAACGACGAGTTCTTCGACGCCATGCGGCGCCAGCAGAAGTAAGTCCGGTCAGAAAATGACGAAACCGCGGCCCTGGTCGCGGTTTTTGTTTATCTGTTTTCCGGTCGCCCTAGTAGTATGAGATCCCGATGTCACATGGATGGAGACGTCATGAAGCCTGTTTTCTGGTTATTGCTGGGGTTGCTGAGTGCAATGCCAGCCTGCGCGCAGAGTGCTCCGGTCGCGGTGACAGCCGAGACGTTGCAGACTCACCAGCGCTATCTGGCGGGCCGTCTGCAGGAGGGGCAATTTGCAGCCATCGACTCTCTGCTGGCGACCCTGAGTCGCGAGCGGCGGGAGTTCCTGCTGTTGCAACTGCTGCGGGATATTCCCGCTACCACCCCTGCATCCCCTGCGTTGCAACAGTGGGTCGAGGCTCAGGCCGACAAGGCACCCGAGTGGCTCATGGAGCAGCAGGTCGACGGTTTTCTGGTGCAGCAACCGGTTTATGATTTTGCCGCGCAGGCCCGTCAGTTGCTGGGGGAGTGGCAGTTGCAATCACTGGTGCAGCGCTATCGGCAGCAGCTTGCCCAGGGCAGCTTCCAGCTAAAGTCCATCTACTACAGCAGTAACCCCGATCTCGCCATGCAGCAGCAAGCCCTGTTGCTGGCTCTCGACACCTTGCCGCAACCGATCTGGATGCGGGAGGCGCAAGCACTGGCTAGCCAGAATATCTATCTGCCCGACAATCACCTGTTGTTCCATCTGTTGCAGCGCACCGGGGAACCGGCGCTCTATAGCATGCTGTGGCGGCGGCCGGCAGATCAGGATGCGCTGCGTGCACTCTCTACCATCAACCGCTTCCATCACGGCAGTGCTGCCAGCGATCTGCTGATTGCCGCCAGTGGCAACGAGGGGTTGAAGGGAGCCGCCCTGCGCCAGCTGAGCGCGCTCTCGCCCTTGCCGCCGCAGGCCCAGAAATACCTGTTGGCGGAACTCTCCAACCGTCAATACGGGGCGCTGGTAGCCGGTCTGTTGATGGAGGTGGACGAGCCCCAGTTGCTCTCTGCGCTAGCCAGACGCCTCGGCCAGCGTGACATGCCACCCATTGCACCGAGTCTGCTGCCCGATTCGGGTACACCCGATGGGCAGCCAGGGTTATAATGCGTGACCTCCTGAACCCGGTTGGGAACTTGCATGAAATACAAGGATTTGCGTGATTTCATCGCGCAGCTGGAACAAAACGGACAACTCAAGCGCATCACCCGCGAGATAGATCCCTATCTGGAGATGACCGAGATCAGCGACCGCACCCTGCGTGCGGGTGGCCCGGCTCTGCTGTTCGAAAATCCCAAAGGCTACACCATGCCGGTGCTGACCAACCTGTTCGGTACCCCTGATCGGGTTGCCATGGGCATGGGCCAGCCCGATGTGGGCGCCCTGCGTCAGGTCGGGGTCTGGCTCTCCTATCTCAAGGAGCCCGAGCCGCCCAAGGGATTCAAGGAGCTGATGGAGAAGCTGCCGATCTTCAAGCAGGTGCTCAACATGCCGACCAAGCGCCTCTCTTCCGCCCCCTGCCAGCAGGTGGTGCAGGAGGGAGATGCGGTCGATCTCGACCAGATCCCGATCCAGCACTGCTGGCCCGGCGATGTAGCGCCGCTGGTCACCTGGGGCCTCACCATCACCCGTGGCCCCTACAAGAAGCGGCAGAACCTCGGGATCTATCGCCAGCAGAAGATCGGCAAGAACAAGCTGATCATGCGCTGGCTGGATCATCGCGGCGGTGCCATCGATTTTCGTGAGTGGCAGGAGGCCCATCCCGGTGAGCGCTTCCCGGTGGTGGTGGCGCTCGGCGCCGATCCCGCGACCATTCTCGGCGCGGTGACGCCGGTGCCGGATACTCTCTCCGAATATGCCTTTGCCGGTCTGCTGCGCGGCAGCCGTACCGAAGTGATCAAGGCCATCAGCTGCGATCTGGAGGTGCCCGCCAGTGCCGAGATCGTGCTGGAAGGCTATCTGGAGCCGGGTGAGATGGCGCCGGAAGGGCCCTATGGCGACCACACCGGTTACTACAATGAGGTGGACGACTTCCCGGTCTTTACCATCACCCACATCACCAAGCGGCGCGATGCCATCTATCACAGCACCTACACCGGCCGTCCGCCCGATGAACCGGCGGTGCTGGGTCTGGCGCTGAACGAGGTGTTCGTACCGCTGCTGCAGAAGCAGTTCCCCGAGATCGTCGACTTCTATCTTCCGCCGGAGGGGTGCTCCTACCGGATGGCGGTGGTGACCATCAAGAAGCGTTACCCGGGCCACGCCAAGCGGGTGATGCTGGGGGTCTGGTCATTCCTGCGCCAGTTCATGTACACCAAGTTCGTGGTGGTGTGTGACGATGACGTCAACGCCCGCGACTGGAAGGATGTGATCTGGGCCATCACCACCCGGATGGACCCGGCACGGGACACCACCTTGATCGAGCACACCCCGATCGACTATCTGGACTTCGCCTCGCCGGTCTCCGGCCTCGGCTCCAAGATGGGGCTGGATGCCACCAACAAGTGGCCGGGAGAGACCAATCGGGAGTGGGGTCAGCCCATAGTTCAGGATGAGGCGGTGAAGCAGAAGGTTGATGCCATCTGGGATGAGCTCAATATCCTCGGATGAGGCAAACATGACAGCTTTGCTGCAAAAAGTGATGCGATCCGCACTGATTTGAGTATTCTCGACTGACGGGGCCAGGGCTGCTGGTCGTCACTCCATAGTGAAACAATGAGCGAAGCGGGCCGAGCGAGCCCGCCACAAGGACAAGAATGCAACGTATCAAATGCCGCGTAGAGGAACTGCGCGAATATGTCGACACCATCTGGCATGTGGCCCTGACGCCGCAGCAAGCGATCAGCTTCAAGCCGGGCCAGTATCTGCTGGTGGTGATGAGCGATTCGGACAAGCGCCCCTTCTCCATCGCCAACTCGCCGACCCGCCCGGGCGTGCTGGAGTTGCAAATTGGCGCCACTCCCGAGAACGCCTATGCCGGTCAGGTGCTGGCCCGCATGCGCGAGCAGGGCGAGATCGAGGTCGAATTGCCGGCTGGCAAGGCGTTCCTGCGCGATGAATCCCCTCGTCCACTGATCCTGATGGCGGGCGGCACCGGCTTCTCTTACGCCCGCTCCATTCTGGAGTACCTGATCGACACGGGCAGCAAGCGTCCGGTGTTCTTCTACTGGGGTGTGCGTCAGGCTCACTGGCTCTATGAGCTGGAGCAGATGCAGCAGTGGGAGCGTGACTATGCGCCGCTCACCTTTATCCCTGTGGTGCAGGAGCCGGAGGCTGACTGGACCGGCAAGAGCGGGCTGGTGCACAAGGCGATCATGGATGACTTCGTCAGCCTTCACGACTACGACATCTATGTCGCTGGCCGTTTCGAGATGGCGGGGGCCGCGCGTGAGGAGTTCAAGATCCTCGGCGCCGAGCCGGAGCGCATCTTCGGTGATGCCTACGAATTTATCTGACGGGATCCCCGTCTGGATGACGCAGCCCCCGGTTTTACCGGGGGCTTTTGTTTTTGTGGCCGCCGCAGTGCCGGATCGTACCGAAGAGTTGGATTATCGCGGCGTTATCCCATTATTTTTCAATATTTTGGCTATGAATGGCTACTAATCAAACGTAGCTGATGGCATCTTTGTGAGGGATTGACAAGAGCATCCATAGAGCAAGCACAAGGAGGCGCAGTGTTGAGTGAAGAGGGCAGGGCATCTGCGGAGGATGACAGGGGAGAGACCGGCTCTGTCGAGCGGGTCGCAACGCTGATCCCGTCCCCTCATGGCGGTGAAATAGCCCGTTTGCAGGCAGAGATCGCCGCTTTGCAGCATGAAAACTGCCTGTTGCAGGAGAAGCTCAATGCCGCCCTCGATGGCACCGGCATCTGTCTCTGGCAGGGCACTATTCCTACCGGCGAGCTGCGGGTCTTCAATCTGCAGAACTTTCAGGCCGGTGACATGGCCCCTCATTTCGATCAGTGGAGCGCCAAGCTCCATCCCGACGATCGCGCCCATGCCATGGGCAGCTACTTTGCCCACCTTGAGGGGAAAACCCCCTTCTACGAAGCCGAATACCGCACCATCAATCCGCAAGGCGAGGTCACCTGGCTGTGGGATAGGGGACGGGTCGTCGATCGGGATGGCGATGGCAAGCCGCTGCGGATCATGGGCTCCCATATCGATATCACCCAGCGCAAGGCCTATGAGCAGCGACTGGCTGAGCGAGCCAACAGCGACGCACTGACCGGCTTGCTCAACCGGCAGGGGTTTGGCAAGGCGTTTGCCCAGCTGCAGCCGCAAGGTGCGGGGGCGCTGCTCTTTATCGATCTGGATGATTTCAAGGGGATCAATGACCAGCTGGGGCACGCCTGCGGCGATCTGGTGTTGCAGCAGATGGCGGACTGGCTGCGCCTTATTATGCCTGGCTCGGCGCTATGTGGCCGTTACGGCGGCGACGAGTTTGTGGTGCATCTGCACCGGGATGTGTCGAGCCATGGCCTGGCGCAACTGGCTGACGCCCTGATCAGCCGGATGCACGGCTATGTGCCCAAACCCGGTTGCCCGCAACGGGTGGGGCTGAGTATCGGCATCGCCCTGTGGGAAGAGGAGCCATTGAGCTTCCGGCAGGCGCTGGAGGTGGCCGACAGGGCCATGTATGAGGCCAAGGCGCGCGGCAAGCGAGCCTGGTATCTGCTTCAGGTGTGATGTTTTTTACAGGTTCAATTCAAAGCAAAAACCCCAGCTGAGCTGGGGTTTTCGTTATTCGCCTTTGGCGCCGAGCTGCTGCTCGAGCTGAGCCAGCTTGCTTTCGAGGGCGGCCAGTTTTTCACGGGTACGCAGCAGCACCTTGGTCTGCACGTCGAACTCTTCGCGGCTGACCAGATCCAGCTTGCCCAGCTGGGCTTGCAGTACCTGACGCATCTTCTTCTCGGCCTCTTCACCCATGCTGCGAATGCCGGGCGGCAGGGAGTTGTGCACCTGCTTGGCGATCTCTTCCAGTTTCTTCGGGTCGATCATGATGTCCTCCTTAAGCGTTGGCGGACATTCTACCGACAATTCCCTCACTTTGCCGAGATCGCGGCGGCTTTTTAGTCGTGATGGTGCCCGCTGGCTGGTCGGGTCTGGTGATGGGGCTACAACTGCTACCCTTGCGCCCCTTTGTTAACCTGAAACCATGACATGCACCACAAAGCTGAGCCAGAACTGTCCGGCATGAGTCTTATTTGGTGTTAGTTTTATGTTAACGTTTTGCAGTCGAGGTCGTGATGACCCCGTTGGCTTGTGATGGATAACAACCTTACAAAAAGAGAATAAAAAATGAAGAAGAAGCTAATTTATGCAGCTGTTGTCAGCGCCCTGCTGGCCGGATGTGGTGGAGATGACAACAAGGGAGACACCACCAGCTCCCTCGACTACGTCCTGAGTGGTGCCAACGGGGTGCGCCCGAGCGTGCTGGCCCCCCGTGCCAGCGACGGTACCCTGAAGTTTTCGACAGAAACGGCTGATTTGTCGAACCCGGTATCTGCCCTCTCCACCCTGGATGGCTGGTCAACCACCCAACCTGTCCAGCTGGTACCGGCGACCGTGACCGGTGTCTCTGTGCCGGCACCGGCGGCCAGCGAGTATACTTCTGCCGTTGCGCCCCTCTACCTGCTCGAGCTCACGCTGGATCCGGTCACTCTGCAACCCAACGGAGTCAAGGGCGGCAAGCCACTGGTTTATGGGACCGACTTTGTGGTCACTGGCGGGGACGGCAAGCTTAATCTGGTTCCGCTCAAGCCGCTCAATCCCTCTTCTTACTACATGATCGTGGCGACCGATGCCCTCAAGGACAGTCGTGGCACACCGCTCAAGGCGGGCGGCGATTACAGCAGCTTCAAATCGACAGCTGGCGCAACCACCCAGGAGCAGACCATTAACGGCCTGATCTCGCTGCAGGAAGGTCTGTTCAAGGCGGCCACCGGGATCACCAGCGATCGGGTGATCTTCTCCGACTGGTTTGCCACCCAATCTGGTGCCGATGTGCTGCTGGCGGTGAAGGGGGCTGCAGCTAAGGTAGTCGAAAATGGTCTGGATGCTGCGTTCGTCTGGAAACAGGATGCCAAGGGCAACACCAGCCTGCCAGCAACCTATACCATCAACGGTCTTAATGGCGGGGTGGATTTTCTGACCCAGCTGGCGAATGAGCCATTCTTGCCTCAAGATGATCGGGATGCGATTGCTGCCGCTGTCGCTGCCAATGCCACATTGAACGGCATCGCGGCGGTGACCAAGGTGTATACCGGTGCCGTCAAGCTCCCTTACTTCCTCTCTACTCCAGCGATAGCCGGCTCCTGGGACAAGGCCAAGACCCAATCTTGGCATGGCGCCATTCCCAGCCTCTATGCCATCGCCAATGCGTTGAAAGCGGGTGATACCGAGGTGATCGGTGGGCTGGTCGGGGCGGGTGTGGACCCAGTACTGCTGGGTGAGCTGATCGCCGATCCGAGCCGTCAGGCCGATCTGCTGAGGGAGGCGAGCAAGCTGATCGGGGTGACCCTCACCTCGGGTGGCAAGCCGCTGGATGCCGAGCGCAATATCGGTCGTTTCAACCCGCTGCCGACCCTGACCGAAGTACAATCTGTACCGCTGCGGATCTTTGCCCCCACCACTGACCTCAGCACTGTCACCGATGTGATCATCTATCAGCACGGGGTCACCTCCATCAAGGAGAACGCCTATGCGCTGGCGCTGAGCCAGATAGGTGCCGGGTTAGACCCATCAGTGAACAAGGTGGTTGCTGTGGTGGTGATCGATCACCCGCTGCACGGTGAGCGTGGCTATGCCCTGAGCGGCAGCATGGATACCGTCACCACCTCCGAGAACCCGACTCCCTATCTGAATTTGGGTTATCTGACGGTGGCGCGGGACAACCTGAAACAGAGCGTGGCCGATCTGCTTGGCCTTCGCTTGGCTGTCGGTCTGGCCAATGCCAAGGGGCTGGGTGGCCAATTGGGTGGTGCTGGTCTGAAGGTGCATTTCCTCGGTCACTCACTCGGTGCCATTACCGGGGCCAATCTGCTGGCTGTAGCCAACCAGACCACCGGCAGTGCTCAGGCTGATGCCCTGTTCAAGTTCGATACCGGCGGTCTTGCGATGCCGGGTGGCGGCATCGCCCCGCTGCTGCTCAACTCGCCGAGCTTCGGGCCGACCATCAAGATGAGCGTGCTCACCTCGGGCAGTCCTGAGTTGAAGGCCGGGTTTGAGGCTTATGCTCCCGGTTGCCAGACGGCGGTGCCGACCTGTTTCGTGAACGAGTTCCTGCCCAGTCTGGATGCGGCTACTCAGGCGGGGGCTGCGAGCACCTTGCAGAGCTATACCTTTGCCGCCCAGTCAGTGCTGGACTCTGCCGACCCGATCAATCTGGGCAGTGGCGTCGCCAAGAGCTTCCCGCTGTTCGCCACCGAAATTGTTGGTGATGGGGCGCTCAGCTTACCGGATCAGGTGATCCCCAACAGCATCGCCTCCGCGCCTTTGGGTGGTACCGAGCCGCTGTTCCGGGTACTGGGTTTGCAAGAGCTGAAGGGTTCCGGCGTGCTCCCGGCGGGTCACCATGCTGCGCGCTTCCTGAAAGGGGGCCATAGCTCGCTGCTGGCCCCTGACGAGAACTTTGATCCGACTGGCGCGGTCACCACCGAGAGCCAGACCCAGTTCGCCAGCTTCTTTATGAGTGGCGGTGCGGCGGTCAAGGTGACTGACGACACCCTGCTCAAGCAGTAACTGCGCAGACCATAAGCAAACGCCGCCCTTCGGGGCGGCTTTCTCGTTTCTGAAACTGCTGAATAATCAGGTCGGCTGGTGGTTGCGATCCAGCCAGCCTTGCAGCAGGCCGACCAGCAGGCCGGTCAGGTGGGCGATGTTGGCGGTGCTGGTTCCGAGCATGTCGAAGAAGCCGAGCACCATCCAGAACAGCATAAAGCCCATCAGCGCCGGTGGCAGAGTCAGGCCACAGGCCGGTTGCAGCTTGCTGCGCAGCCAGCAGTAGCCGAGCAGGGCATAGACCACGCCGGAGAGGCCGCCAAACAGCGGGCCGCTGGCGAAGAACTCGGCGATATTGGGCAGGGCGGCGCCCACCAGCAGCAGGATCAGCAGCTTGCCGCTGCCAAGGCGCTGCTCGATCTGACCGCCGAGATACCACCACCACAGCAAGTTGAACACCAGATGGAGTACCGAGAAGTGGATCAGGGCGGGGGTGAAATAGCGCCACGCCTGCCAGTCGGTGAACTGGGCCAGCGTCGGGTGGAATGCCAGTTCATCGTAGATGGGTAGGCCGATGGCCTCGATGCCGTAGATGGCGAGGCAGGCGATGATCACCACCAGCGTCAGTGGCCCCGCCTGATGGAGGAAATCGGTGATGGGATCCGTCATCCCCTTGCTGTAGTCGATGCGGGCATCGGCGCGGCCGGATTGCCAGGAGGCTTCCATATAGCGCGGGTGGCCCGGCTCGGCCAGAAAGCGCTTCACCTCCAGCTGGGCTTGGGCAAGGCGTAGCTCGTCCGCCAACCAGATGGTGACCCCCAGCTCGGACTGGGTCAGCTCGCAGGAGATCCCCAGGGTCGCCAGATAGTCCACCAGCGCTTGTGCCATGCGGGCGTTGTCGAGCACTAGCAGCTGGATCATGCCTCGCCAGCCTCGATGGGAAACTCCCGGCGCCACGCCTCGAAACCGCCATCCAGACTGTAGACCTCGTCATAACCCTGTTGCAGCAGGTATTGGGCGGCCCCCTGACTGCTGTTGCCGTGATAGCACATCACGATGACCGGGGTATCGAAATCCACTTCGTTCATAAAGCGCACCAGGGTGCCGTTGGTGAGGTGGAAGGCGCCGACCGCGTGGGCCGCTTCAAAGGATTGCGGGTCGCGAATATCCACCAGAAGGGCTTCACCCGCGCTCAGTTTCTGGTGGGCATCATGGGCATTGATATGGGCAAACTGGTCCATCGGGATGTCCTGCGAATAGGTTGATTACGGGCCAGTGTACCGCAAGCTTGGGCGCAAACTAACCCCACAAAAGATAAGGGAGCCAGCGGCTCCCTTGTTGATATGGCATGCGGGTGAGTGGGTTAACCGCCCAGATAAGCCTGCCGCACCGCCGGGTTGGCCAGCAGGGCGGCGCCCGTGTCTTGCAGCACCACGTGGCCGTTCTCCAGCACATAGCCGCGGTCGGCCAGCTTGAGCGCCTGGTTGGCGTTCTGTTCCACCAGAAAGATGGTCATCCCCTTCTGCCGCAACTGTTCGATGGTGTCGAAGATCTGCTGAATGACGATGGGGGCCAGCCCCAGCGAGGGTTCATCCAGCAGCAGCAGGCGCGGTTTGCTCATCAGGGCGCGGCCGATGGCCAGCATCTGCTGCTCGCCGCCGGACATGGTGCCTGCGCGCTGCTCCAGTCGCTCATGCAGGCGCGGGAACAGGGTGAACACCTGATCCAGCAGGCCATGCTGCTCGGCCTTGTCGACGAAGAAGGCGCCCATCAGCAGGTTCTCCTCCACCGTCAGGCGGGCGAAGATACGGCGCCCCTCCGGCACCACGGCGATATCCTTGCGCATGATGCGGGCGGTGGTGAGGGAGCTGATCTGTTCCCCCTCAAACCAGATGGAGCCGCTGCTGGGCTTGGGCTCGCCGCAGAGGGTCATCAGCAGGGTAGTCTTGCCCGCGCCGTTGGCGCCGATCAGGGTGACGATTTCCCCCTCTTTCACCTCGACGCTAACATCGTGCAGCGCCTGAATTTTGCCGTAGTGGGTCGATACGTTGCGAAGTTCTAACATCTTGTTTTCCTTACGACTCGCCCAGATAGGCCTTGATCACTGCCGGGTTGTTACGGATCTCATCCGGCTTGCCATGGGCCAGCGGGGTGCCCTGGCTGACCACGAAGATGCGGTTGGAGATGCCCATCACCAGCTTCATATCGTGTTCGATCAGCAGCACCGAGACCCCGAATTCGTCCCGCAGGCTCATGATGAGCTCGTCCAGCTCGTCGGTCTCCTTCGGGTTGAGGCCGGCAGCAGGTTCATCCAGCATCAGCAGCTCGGGACGGGTCGCCATGCAGCGGGCGATCTCGAGGCGGCGCTGCTGACCGTAGGCCAGATTACCGGCGGCGCGGTTGGCAAGATCCTTGAGGCCCACTTTATCCAGCCAGAAGGCGGCCCGCTCCAGCCCCTCCTGCTCCGCCCGGCGGAAGGCCGGGGTCTTGAACAGACCGGCGATAAAGCTGGTGTTGAGGTGCTGGTGCTGGGCAACCAGCAGGTTCTCCACCGCTGTCATCTCCTTGAACAGCCGCACATGCTGAAAGGTACGCACAATCCCCTTGCGGGCGATGAGGTGGCCGGGCAACCCCTGGATCTCCTCACCCTTGTAGCGGATGATGCCGCCGCTCGGGCAGTAGAAGCCGGTCAGGCAGTTGAAGATGGTGGTCTTGCCCGCGCCGTTGGGGCCGATGATGGAGATCACCTCGCCCTTGTCGATATCCAGTTTTACCCCGTTGACTGCCAGCAGGCCGCCGAAGCGCATCGACAAATCAGAGACTTCCATTAACTTCTGATGAGTACTCATTTCTTCAACTCCAGATGCGGACGGGTCATCGGCAGCAATCCCTGTGGTCGCCAGATCATCATGAACACCATCAAGAGGCCGAACATCAGCATGCGGTACTCGTTGAACTCGCGGGCCAGCTCCGGCAGCACCGTCATCACGATGGCTGCCAGCACAACCCCGATCTGGGAGCCCATGCCGCCCAGCACCACAATCGCCAGCACAATGGCCGACTCGATAAAGACGAAGGATTCCGGGCTGATAAAGCCCTGCCGCGAGGCAAAGAAACTCCCCGCGAAGCCTGCGAAGGTGGCGCCTATGGTGAAGGCGGTCAGCTTGATGATGGTGGGGTTGAGCCCCAGCGATTTGCAGGCGATCTCATCTTCCCGCAGCGCTTCCCAGGCTCGGCCAAGGGGCATGCGCAGCAGGCGGTTGATGACGAACAGGGTCACCACCACCAGCACCAGCGCCATCAGGTAGAGGAAGATCACCTTGTGGTTGGCGTTGTAGGTAATGCCGAAGAAGTTGTGGAAGGTATCAAAGCCCCCATCCTTGACGGTGCGGTTGAACTCCAGCCCCCCCAGCGTCGGCTTGGGGATGCCGGAGATCCCGTTCGGGCCGCCGGTCAGGGTAGTCATGTTGTTGAGCAGGATGCGGATGATCTCGCCAAAACCCAGGGTGACGATGGCCAGATAGTCCCCCCGCAGCCGCAGCACCGGGAAACCGAGCAGGAAGCCGAAGGTAGCGGCCATCAGCCCGGCGATGGGCAGGCACTCCCAGAAGCTCAGTCCGAAGTAGGTGTTGAGTAGGGCATAGCTGTAGGCACCGACCGCGTAGAAGCCGACATAGCCGAGATCGAGCAGACCGGCGAGGCCGACCACCACGTTCAGCCCCAGCCCCAGCATGATGTAAATCAGGGTGAGGGTGGCGAGATCGATGGCGCCGCGAGAAGCCATAAAGGGCCAGCTCACCGCAAACAGCAGCACCAGCACGGCGGTGAGGTTATAGAGCTTGGGCGCCTCTTCCGGGCTCGGCAGCACCAGCTTGGTGAAGCCGACCGAGAAGCCGCTGATGGAGGCCTGAAACAGCTTGGCAATCTGGCCGCGCAGCATCTGGAACCAGAAAACAATGGTGGCGCCCCCCAGTAGCCAGGCCAGCGACACATCGAGGCGGCTCACTACCTGCAGGCTGGAGCCATCGGTCTCCAGCTTGAAGCCGAGCAGCCAGAAGGAGAGCACCAGCAGCACCAGGCTGGCGATACAGGCGTGGATCAATTGATGTTTCATCACACTTTCTCCACTTCCGGACGACCCAAGATGCCAGTAGGCATAAAGAGCAGCACAAAGATGAGCAGGGCAAACGCCATCACATCTTTGTACTCGGTGCTGAGATAACCGGCGGTGAGCGCTTCAACCACCCCCAGCAGCAGGCCGCCCAGTACGGCGCCCGGAATGCTGCCGATACCGCCCAATACTGCGGCAGTGAAGGCCTTCAGACCGGCCATAAAGCCGAGGTAGGGGTTGATGACGCCGTAATACATGCCGAGCAGCACCCCGGCCACGGCGGCCAGTGCAGCCCCCAGCACGAAGGTGATGGAGATGACCACGTGGGTGTCGATGCCCAGCAGATTGGCCATCTTGATATCTTCCGAACAGGCGCGGCAGGCGCGGCCCATGCGGGAGCGGCCGATGAACTGGGTCAGCGCCAGCATGGTGATGAAAGTCACCACGAAAATGATCAGCTGCATATAGGAGAGGCTGGCCTGAAAACCATCCTCACCCCCCAGGGTCCAGCCACCTGAGATCAGGCTGGGCATGGCGATATCCCGCGAGCCCTGAGCCATGCGCATCATGTTCTGCAAGAAGATCGACATGCCGATGGCGGAGATGAGGGGGATCAGCCGGTTGCCACCGCGCAGTGGCCGGTAGGCGACTCGCTCGATGCTCCAGCCATAGGTGCCGGTGATGATGATACTGACCAGGAAGGCGCCCCCCAGCAGTAGAAAGGTGCTGTCGATGCCCATCATCATGAGCCCCGCCATCACCATGAAAGCGACATAGGAGCCGATCATGTAAACCTCGCCGTGGGCGAAGTTGATCATGCCGATGATGCCATAGACCATGGTGTAGCCAATGGCGATCAACGCATAGGTGCTGCCTATGGTTAATCCGTTCAGCAGTTGCTGAACGAGATAAAGGAGGTGTTCGGACATACTGCGTTCCCTGTACTTGCCCGCAAAGAGAGGAGGGGGTGAGCGTACTCACCCCCGATCGGCAGATTATTTGACTTGGCTGGAAGTACCGTCAGCGTGCCACTGGAACACACCAAATTCGAAGCCTTTCAGGTCACCGTTAGGTGCCCAGGTCAGGGGGCCCATCACGGTATCGATCGGTGCGGCCTTGATGGCGGCGGCAACGGCGGCCGGGTCATCTTCACCCGCCTTGGCGATACCGGCAGCCAGGCTCTGCACCGCGGCATAGGTGGTCCAGACGAACGGGCCGGAGGAGTCCTGACCCTTGGCCTTGAACGCCGCCACCAGCGGGGCGTTGGCAGGCACCAGATCGTATTTGTTCGGCAGGGTCACCAGCAGGCCTTCGGAAGCCGGGCCGCCGATGGCGGAGATATCCTTGTTACCGACCCCTTCCGGGCCCATGAACTTGGCTTTCAGCCCCTTCTCGCCAGCCTGACGCAGGATCAGGCCCAGCTCAGGGTGATAGCCGCCGTAGTAGACGAAATCGACGTTCTCTTTCTGCAGCTTGGCGATCAGGGCGGAGAAGTCCTTGTCACCGGCGGTGATCCCTTCATAGGCCACCACCTTCACGCCAGCCTTGTCCAGTGCTGCTTTGACGCTGGAGGCGATCCCTTCACCGTACTGCTTCTTGTCGTGGATAACGGCGACGCGCTGGGGTTTGACCTGCTCGATGATGTACTTGGCGGCAGTCGGGCCCTGATCGCTATCCAGACCGATGGTGCGCAGAGTCAGCTGGTAACCGCGCTCGGTGATCTTGGGGTTGGTGGAGGCGGGGGTGACCATCAGGATCCCCTCGTCTTCATAGATGTCGGAGGCGGGCAGGGTATTGTCGGAGCAGAGGTGGCCGACCACGAACTTGACGCCATCATTCACCACCTTGTTGGCGATGGCTACCGCCTGCTTGGGATCACAGGCATCGTCATAGATGACGGCTTCGATCTGCTTGCCATTGATACCGCCAGCCTTGTTGATTTGCTCGACCGCCATCTTGCCGCCGGTGAACTGCATGTCCCCGTACTGGGCAACCGGGCCGGTGAGCGGGCCTGCGATACCTATCTTGATGGTGTCTGCCGCGTGGGCGATGGAGATCGATCCAAACAGAGCCAAAGAAACCGCTGCGCCAACTGTGATTTTGCTCAACTTATGCATTGATTCGTCCCTTAATCAGTGGATTGTTTCATTTACGAGTGCCATTCCGGATCGACATCCCGTGCATCCGGCTATAGGTATGGTTCTATCATTCCTCACGGGGCAATAACAAGCTGTTAAAGATACTAACCAGAGGGGGTGGGGTGGGCTTATTTTGAAATAAATGACCTGTCATTTGTGTTGAATTGGAATTTAGTATCGATTCTTCGCCTTAACATCTTGGTAACCAGAGGTGATTATGATGAAGCACAGAGGATTAGTCTGGTGATATTTTACTCTGATGGTGCTCCCATTTTGACCATTAATCGTTTGCGCAAACAGAAATGAGCGCCTAAATTAGCCGGCATTGACAATTCCGTGGCAGAGCCCGTTAAAACCAAGCCTTTATTCGGGAAATCTGCTAATGTTCCGCCTTTGACAGTCAGGAGACAGAGATGGCCACTATCAAGGATGTCGCCTCGCGCGCAGGCGTATCCATCTCCACCGTCTCACATGTGCTCAACCACACTCGGCGGGTCAGCGAAGACGCGACCCAGAAAGTGATTGAGGCGGTGGCAGAACTCAACTACGCGCCCAACTCGGTAGCGCGCAGTCTTAAGATAAATTCGACCAAGACCATTGGCATGCTGGTGACCACCAGCGTAAACCCCTTCTTCGCGGAAGTGGTGCAAGGGGTTGAAGCGTACTGCTTCGAACAGGGCTACAGCCTGATCCTCTGCAACACCGAAAACCAGCCGCCTCGCCAACAGCATTACCTGAGAATGCTGATGGAAAAACGGGTGGATGGTCTGCTGGTATTGGGGACCGATATCGACACCCCGTTGCGCGACATGCTGCGCATCCACAAGAACGTGCCGCAGGTGGTACTGGATTGGGGGACGGAGTGCGATTTCGCCAACGTCATCAACGACAACGCCCGCATCGGCGCCCGCATGGCCGTACGCCATCTGCTGGAGCTGGGGCACCGCGACATCGTCTGCATCACTGGCCAGCTCTCCAAGCCGACCACCCAGCAGCGGCTGGACGGGGTACGTGATGCGCTGGGCGAGCACGGTCTGACCCTCAAAGATGAACAGGTCTTTGAAGGGGATTACGAGAGCCAGAGCGGCTTCGATGCCATGCAGCGCATCCTGGCCCTGCAGCCTCGTCCGACCGCGGTCTTTGCCTTCGACGATCCCATGGCGATCGGCGCGATTTGCGCTGCCTGGGAAGCCGGAGTCAAGGTGCCGGACGATATCTCCATCATCGGCTACGACGATGTGGAGATGGCGCGCTTCTCCAGCCCGCCGCTGACCACCATCCGTCACCCGAAGGCCGAACTGGGCCAGCTGGCGGTGAAGCATCTGGTCAGCCGGATCCGCAACAAGGAGCTGGAAGTGGAATCGATGACGGTACAGCCCGAGCTGATCGTCCGTCGCTCGGTCAAACCGCTGCGTTAATCCGCACCCGTTGCCAACACGAAAAACCCCCTCTGTCACGAGGGGGTTTTTGTTTATGGGCGGTTTATTTCAGTTCCGGCCAGTAGGCTTTGTTGGCCTCTATCAAGTCATCGAGAATGGACTTGGCCACCGAGGCGCTAGGTACTGTCTTGGAGAGGGTGATGGCTTGCCACAGCTTCTGGTAAGAGTGCTCAACCCAGGCTTCGACCACCAGTTTCTCGACCGCGACCTGTTGGCCCATCATGCCCTGCTGGAACAGCGGGATGCTGCCCACCTGCAACGGCTCTGGCCCACTGCTGCCGACCAGGCAGGGGATCTCGACCATGGCTTCCGGGTCAAAGTTGGGGATAGCGCCGCGATTGGGTACGATCAGCAGCATCCGCTCCTGAGTGTTGAAGGCGATGGCGGTTGCCAGATCCACGATATAGGAGGCGTGTTCATCGATCTCCAGCTCGCCAGCTGCTGAGTTGCCTGCCTTGACGATCTCGGTGCAAGCGGTAAAGACCTGCTTCTCGCGGTGCTCCATTACTTCGTTGGCGCGAGTGTGTTCCGGGTTGGAGTGGGCCACCACATAGTCCGGGTAGAGGTAGTACTTCAGATAGGTGTTGGGCAGGGTATCCGGGTCGAGCGCCCATACATCCTTTGCCTTGGCGAAGGTATCGTTCCAGCTGGCTTCGGCATGACTGGCGCTGTTGGGCACATAGCCGTGGCGGGCAACGTGCTCCTTGATCTTCGGCATCAGGTCGTTGCCTTCCAGATCCTCGATGCGGGTCCACCAGCCAAAGTGGTTGAGGCCGTAGTAGCGTACCCGCATCTCTTTGCGGGATTTGAGACCGGCAATCTGGGCCATGCGCCCCTCGATCCCGATCGGCATGTCGCAGATGTTGAGAATTTTGGCGTTGGGACGCAGGCGACGGGTCGCTTCGGCGACGATGGCGGCCGGGTTGGAGTAGTTGAGCATCCAGGCATTGGGTGAGTACTGCTCCATATAGTCGACCAGCTCCAGCACTCCGCCGATGGAGCGCATGCCATAGGCGATACCGCCCGGGCCGCAGGTCTCCTGACCGACCACGCCATGACGCAGCGGGATCTTCTCGTCCAGCTCGCGCATCGGATATTTGCCAACCCGGATATGGGCCATGACGAAATCTACATCGCTAAACGCTGCTTTGGGGTCGGTGCCATAGCTGAAGGCGATCTCGGGAGCCTTCTCTTTCAGCAAGATTTTGCAGGCTTCGGCGATGATCTCCTGACGGGCACCATCGTTGTCGTAGAATTTGATCTCCTTGAGCGGGAAGCGATGCTGATTTTCCAGCAACATCAGAACGATACCTGGAGTAAAAGTGCTACCACCACCGGCAATGACTACAGAGAATTTTTTCATGATCATGACTCCATTACTAAAGACGATTGTTGATGACTGTTGTTCATAATCGATTCCATATTTTCACGTACCTGAGGTACATGCAGACCGATAATTACCTGGATACTATCGCCATGGCGGACGACACCATGGGCTCCCAATTTAATAAACTCCTCATCTGCATCTGCTAGCTTGCTGTTAACCAGCGATATTCTTAAGCGCGTGGCACAATTATTCAGACTGCGTATATTTTTGACTCCACCAAGCGCTTCGATAATTTGTGTTGCACTATCACTGCTACGCTGGTTTTTGGCTGCCTGATAATCTGACTTGGAATAAAGCTTTATTTCACTGTCTTCCCGGCCCGGTGTTTTAAGATTGAGCCTGATAATCAGCGCGCGGAATATCAGGAACCAGATGCCGGTAAAGACCAATCCGATAGCGATCTGGGTGAACATCATTCCCGCATGGTTGTGGAACATGGGTATCCAGTTCTGCGGCAGGAACTGGTCGAGCAGACCTCCACCCATGTTGCCGACCACACCAAACAGGTACATCACAGTCGACATGGTGGCTGCCAGCAGGGCGTGGATGGCAAACAGCAGCGGCGAGATGAAGAGGAAGGTGAACTCCAGCGGCTCGGTGATGCCGACCAGAATGGCGGTCAGGGTGGCCGGGATCAGCAGGCCTGCAACCTTGGCCTTGTTCTCTTTGGCTGCCGTGGCATAGATGGCCAGGGCAATCCCCATGGCACCGAAAATCTTCGAGTTGCCATGCAGGGCAAAGCCACCCTGAGGGAACTGTTCAATCAGCGGGCGAGTGCTCTGGCTGAACTCCAGCATGTGCTGCGCCCAGTAGAGTTGAATGCCCCCCTCTACTGCCGCTGGGCCGAAGATGAAGGGGCCGTAGATAAAGTGATGCAGGCCGGTCGGGATCAAAATCCGCTCGAGGAAGGTGTATACCCACACCCCGACCGGACCCGAGATCAGCATGAAATTCTGCAGGGAGGCGATGCCCATCTGTACTTTTGGCCAGCCAAGCAGGGTCAGCCAGGCACAGGGGATCATCACGAAGAAGGCGACAATGGTGACAAAGGAGCTGCCCTGAAAGATGCCGAGAAAGACCGGCAGTTGGCGATCAAACAGGCGGTTGTGCAGTGCCGTCACGGTGCCGGAGATGACGATGGCCCCTATGATGCTGGTATCCAGGGTCTTGATCCCCGCTACCATGGCGAGGCCACTTTCACCCCCTATATCCTGACTGAAGTCGACCCCGAAATAACTGCCCCAGGTCATGCCCATGGCGTTGATAAAATAGTTCCAGGTCATGAAACTGACCAATACAGCCAGACAGGCTCTGGCTTGTGCCTTATTTGCCAGACCGATTGGCAGGCCAATCGCAAATATAAGCGGCATATTCCTGAATACTGTCCAGCCACCCTCTTCAATAATATGGATGATCTGGAAGAATAATCCTTGTGGGTTTGCCAGTGATTCACCGACAAACATCGGGTTTTTCAGCATAATTGCAATGCCTACTACCATACCTGCAAAAGGAAAAAGCAGTACAGGAGTGAACATTGCTCCGCCAAAACGTTGAATTTGACTGAGCATATATTGTCCCTTGGTTGAAATAGCTAATCGAATCCTTGCCGGTGTTGCCAGATGCAAATTAGCAACGATAAAAAGAGACCTCATGAAATATCTTGGAATAATGTGATCTGACGCATGCAGTTATTTAGACAAAGATGTCTAACTTTTGCGATATTGTTGTACCTCTTGGTTTCGTGATGTTCTTGCAGCTTTGGTTGAAAGTTAAGTTATTGTTTTTAAGCAATTTAGTCACTTGATTCAGAATAAGATGGTTGGCATTGTGACCACAGGAGATGTCTAGCAGTGATCTATAAATCGGTGGCTGATCGACTCAGGATCAGGGTAAACGGTGCCGAGTGCCGGGTGGGAGATGTGTTGCCCGGCGAAAAAGCGCTGGCAGAACAGTATGGCGTCTCCCGCATGACCATTCGCAAAGCGGTAGACATGTTGATCGAGTGGGGATTGGTCGAGCGGCGCCACGGCAGCGGCACCTATGTGACAAAAAAGGATGTCCAGCATGAGACCAAAGGGCTGAGCGGGTTTACCGAACTGATGCGCGAGCAGGGGCGCACTTTGACCAGCCAGGTGTTGGAATTTCGCACCATGCCTGCGCCACCGGCCATCGCCAGTCAGCTGAGGGTGAAGGTGAATGAACCCGTCTATTACTCCAGCCGGATCCGCTCGGTGGATGGTCGGGCTCTGCTGCTGGAAGAGAGCTATATGCCGGTCAGACTGTTTCGCAATCTGTCGGTCGCCCATCTGGAAGGGTCCAAATTCGACTACATCGAACGGGAGTGCGGCATCGCGATTGCGGGCAACTATGAGTGCTTCAGCGCCGTGCTGGCGGATCGGGCTACTGCCGAGCTGCTCCATATCGAGCAGGGGGCCCCTATCCTGCGGCTCACCTCACTCTCATACAGCGAGAGCGGAGAGTTCCTCAACTACTCCATCATGTTCCGTAATGCCAACGACTATCACGTTGACTACCACCTCCACCGTGCCCGCGGTTAGTGCCTGGCTGATGAGGCAGCGTGTCGTTGAAAGAGGGGAGAGCCTGCGAGGGAGGCATTGGCCATAACTCCTCCCTCGGCCCATGCAGATCAAAATAATCAACTCAAATGTTAGTTATCCTTGCTGCCGGATCCGGATGTAGGCAGTGGGGGATGCATGAGCGTGATTGAAGCGATAACCATGGTGGCCGGTATGGTTTATCTGGTGTTGTTGGCGTGGCAGGTGCGCACCGGCTGGCCGGGGCGTCTTGCGCTCGGCCTGCTGGGGCTGGTCTGGTTGCTGGCGGCCGACAGCCTGCTCTGGCTCGCACTGGGGACGGTCACCGCCGTGCTTGCCCTCCGGCATCAGAGGCGGCCGCTGCCCGTGTTCGGGGCGATCGACAGTCAGCAGTTGCGGGCAGGCACTCGCCATCTGCTGCTGCTCTGCTGGGGGCTGGTCACAGTGCAATACAGCCTGCATATCTGGCAGTTGGGACAGGGGATGAGCCCCTGGCTGGTGCGCCCGGACGTGGTGGATGCCTTCCTGCCCATCGCCGGTGGCCTCGGGCTGCGGGCCTGGTTCGCGCAGGGGTTGGTGGATCCCCACCATCCGGCAGCCACCGTCACCGTACTGGTACTCTCCCTGTCGGCCCTGCTGCTGGGGCGGGCGTTCTGTGCCTGGTTCTGTCCGCTCGGGCTGGTGGGGGAATGGCTACATGGCCTGCGCCACCGGTTGCTGCCGGGGGAGTGGAGCCCGCCGCGCTGGCTGGATCTTGCCCTGCGCACCCAGAAATTTCTGGTGCTCGGCTTTCTGCTCTTCATCATCCTGCTGGCGGTGCCGGCTGCTGCCCTGCCCGGCTACTTCACCAGCCCCTACCATCAGGCGGCGGACATGAAGATGGGAGCCTTCTTCTTCAACCTGACCCTGATCTCGGGTCTGTGCCTCGGCTGGGTGTTGCTGCTTACCGCGACCTTTCGTCAGGGATTCTGCCGCTACCTTTGCCCCTATGGCGCCTGGCTCGCCCTGCTGGGGCTACTGACGCCGCTGCGCATTCGCCGCGACCCGGCCCGCTGCCTGCGAAGCCTGGGTCATGACTGCGACAAGTGCAGCCGGGCCTGTCCATCGCGCATTGCGGTGCACCAGCTTATCGCAGTTCGCAACCTGGAGTGCACCGGCTGCCTGAGCTGCGTGGCCGCCTGCCCCAAGCGGGCCGAGGCCCTGCACCTTGGCAGCAAGGTGAAGCGGCTTGCACCGAGCCGTTTGCTGGTGCTGCTCTGCCTGTTGCTGCTGGTGCTGCCGTTGCTCGCGTATGGCCTGCTGGAGATCTGGGTCAGCCAGACGCCGCTGGCGATACGGGCTCACCTGCTGCAACTGTTGCCACAGCTGACCCATTAACCGGGGAGGGTGACTGTGTGACCATGGCGCAAGGTCACAGGGTATGCACATGGACACCCTCGGGTGTCCGTTTTCTTATTCGGGCGGGTGTGGGTTGAGGGGGGCAGTGCAGACCGACTGGCTTACAGGCTGGCGAAATCTACTTCCGGCAAGTTTTCAAAGCCGGGGCGGGCAAACAGATAGCCTTGCATCAGGCTGACGCCCATCTCCCGCAGGCAGGCCATCTCTTCGCGGGTTTCGATCCCCTCCGCCAGCGGGGTGATCTGCAACTCGGCAAACAGCGCCAGACAGTGGCGCACTATGGCTTGTCGGGTCGGGTCCTGGTCGATGCCCCGCAGCAGGTGCATATCGAGCTTGACGATGTTGGGGTGAAAATCGGCCAGCAGGTTGAGGCCCGAGTAACCGGCGCCAAAGTCATCGATTGCCGTCTTGAAGCCGAGGGCCTGATAGTGATCGACGATGCCGCGAAGATGCTGGCTA
The DNA here is from genome assembly GCF_040907785.1 of Aeromonas sp. s8. Lineage (NCBI taxonomy): Bacteria > Pseudomonadati > Pseudomonadota > Gammaproteobacteria > Aeromonadales > Aeromonadaceae > Aeromonas > Aeromonas sp. s8. The sequence goes on along the minus strand of NZ_JBFOCL010000053.1, from coordinate 21,254 downwards.
TCCTGCACCTGCTCCACCTCGGTCAGCTCGAACATGATCTGCTCGATGGGGAAGTGGTGTTCGCGGGCCGCCTGCAGGGTGGTGCGGATGCAGCGTTCCGGACGGTAGACCGCATTGGGCAGAAAGTTGATGCTCAGCATGCCCCGCATATCGAGCCGGGCGGCCAGTGCGATGGCCTTGATGCGGCACAGCTGGTCGAAGCGGTAGCGATTGCCATCGTTGACCCGGGCAATCACGCTCTGCGCCGGTTCGTTGTTGATCCCCCGTACCAGCGCCTCATAGCCGAATATGGTGCGCTGGCTGCAATCGACGATGGGCTGGAAGGCCATGGTGAAATCGAAGTCGAGCTCGGCTTTCTCCTGACACAGCTGGCAGATGGCGGGGGACGGGGCGGCAGGTATATCCATGACTCTCCTCTCGGGGCGTGGCGGCGCTGGGCACTGTCTCAAATGATAACAGCTCATTACCCCCCTGTAGGTTCGATTAGCGCAGCGTAATCGGACGATCGAGAGGCTTTGATTACGGTTGTTGCCGTGATTCAGGGGCGGCCAGCCGTAGGGGGAAGTGCGGCTGGCCGTGATAGCGGGAGAATCCATTTACGCGAACGTCCGATTACGCCTGACGGCTAATCGAACCTACGAGTTGCCCCCTTCTCCCCTTGCGGGAGAAGGGTTGGGGATGAGGGGGCGTAATGCCAACCCAAGGTCAATGTTGAGCTTCTCGATGTTCGGCACCGACCGGCATGCTCCGCAATCCACCGCTTTCTGTAGGTTCGATTAGCGCAGCGTAATCGGACGAACGAGAGGCTTTGGTTGCGGTTGTTTCCGTGTAACAGCGTCGGCCAGCCGGAGGGGGAATTCGACTGGCCGTTATGGTGGGAGAATGGATTTACGCGAACGTCCGATTACGCCTAGCGGCTAATCGAACCTACGAGCAGGTGCCCCTGTAATTAATTGTCAATTGTTCTCGCCTCTTCAAGCAAAGTGAAAATTTTATTAATACTTATGTTGTGTTTTTCATCTAGTTCTTTAAGGTCATTTTTTGCTACATCAAGAAGATATTGTGAGACCTTTCTTTTTTTATCAATAAAGGACTCTTGTATGGTTGCTGCTATGCGTTCTAGAATACCACCAATATCTCTCCCTTCATTCTCCACAAGCTTATTTAGCTCTATACAAGCAGATAAGTACTGAAATTGTGTTAGCAACACGTTATCTCCGACACCTCTAGTATCCCAGAGTCTTTCTTCAACAAATCGCAGCGATACTTCATGACCCAAATGACTAATTTTAATGTGTTTAATGCAGTCAGCTATGCTCGCTTTGACCGTTTCTAATTGTCCATATAGTTCATCCGTAGTTTTATCTACTTCTGAATGTAATACATGAAGATTATCTATTTTTGAATTGAGTTGAATCACTACGCTTTTAATTTCACTGTTTATGCTTTCCTGGACATTATGGATCTTTTTAATTTGACTTATTTCTCTCTCGGAAATAAGTGCTGATACTTCATCAAGAATACTTTTTTTATCTTTTTCGTGGAGTTTGAAGTTTGACCACCATCCAAAACCTAGAAGCAATGCTAATATCCCAAAAACAGAACCAAGAGACCAATAAACAGTATCTAAAATTTTCTCATGAAACTCCTTCATGATTTTATTTTCTATCTTTAACTCCTCGAATTCTTTTAATTTATAAACCGTTTCTATATCAACTGATGGTGTAGTAGTTATATTTATAGTGCTATCTTTATGGTTTTCAACTGATGTTGCAGATAATAATGCGAATATGAATAATATGATTTTGCTCATATGTGACTCTGGAAAGTTATTAGTAATATTAATTTATCTTTTTTGTTTATATTCGGTCAAACAAAAACGGCGCCTTAACGGCGCCGTTTTTTATATCACTGATTCAACCAACATCACTGCAATAGGGAGATATCCGCGACTTGCAGGAACAGGTTGCGCAGGTTGTTCAGCAGTGCCAGACGGTTGGCCTTGAGGGCTTCGTCGTCGGCCATCACCATCACCTCGTTGAAGAAGGTATCGACCGGCTCGCGCAGGGCGGCCAGACGGGTGAGGGCAGCCTGATAGTCACCGGCGGCGAACAGCGGGGCCAGTTCGGCTTGCAGTTCGGCAACCTGGGTGGCCAGAGCCTTCTCGGCGGCATCGACCAGCAGTTCCGGTTTAACGGCAGTCGGCAGTTCGCCTTCGACCTTGGCCAGAATGTTGCTCACGCGCTTGTTGGCGGCAGCCAGTGCCAGTGCGGCATCCAGCGTGCGGAAGTGGCTGACGGCCTTGACGCGACGATCGAAGTCGAGCGGACGGGTCGGGCGGCGGGCCAGTACGGCCAGCACCACGTCGGCACCGATGCCTTCGTCCTGATAGGCGGCGCGGAAGCGGCCCAGCATAAAGTCGACCACGTCGGTAACGACGGTCTTGTTGGTCAGCTTGTCACCGTAGACGCGTACCGCTTCTTCAACCAGTTCAACCAGATCCAGATCCAGCTGCTTCTCGGTCATGATGCGCAGGGCACCGATGGCGGCGCGACGCAGGGCGAACGGGTCCTTGTCACCCTTCGGCAGCATGCCGATGCCGAAGATACCGGCCAGGGTGTCGAACTTGTCGGCCAGCGCGACGGCGCAAGCAACCAGACCGGACGGCAGGGCATCACCGGCAAAGCGCGGCATGTACTGCTCGTTGAGGGCCACGGCCACCGCTTCGTCTTCGCCATCGTGACGGGCGTAGTGCATCCCCATGACACCCTGGGTGTCGGTGAACTCGCCGACCATGTTGGTCATCAGGTCACACTTGGAGAGCAGACCGGCACGCTTGGCCTGAGCTACGTCGGCACCGATACGTTCGGCGATAAAGCCGGCGACGGTCTCGATGCGCTCGACCTTGGCCTTGACGGTACCCAGCTGTTGCTGGAACAGCACGGTTTCAAGGCGCGGCAGGCGGGAGGCCAGGGTCTGCTTGAGGTCGGTCTTGAAGAAGAACTCGGCGTCTGAGAGACGGGGGCGAACCACCTTCTCGTTGCCGCTGATGATCTGGCTCGGGTCTTTGGACTCGATGTTGGTGACGAAGATGAACTTCGGCAGCAGCTTGCCGTTCTTGTCGTAGACCGGGAAGTACTTCTGGTCACCCTTCATGGTGTGAACCAGCGCTTCAGCCGGCACGGCCAGGAACTTCTCTTCGAAGTTGGCGGTCAGCACTACCGGCCACTCGACCAGTGCGGTCACTTCTTCCAGCAGGGCGTCGTCCAGATCGGCAACGCCACCGAAGGCGGCAGCGGCCGCTTCGACGTCAGCCTTGATCTTGGCCTTGCGCGCCATGAAGTCGGCAATCACCATGCCGCGCTCCTGCAGGATCTGCGGGTACTGGCTGGCGTTGTCGATGGTGAATTCGCTCTCGCCCATAAAGCGGTGGCCGCGGATGGTGCGGGCAGAGTCGATACCCAGAATGTGGGCGGGGACCAGCTCGCCATCCAGCAGCAGGGTCACGGTGAAGACCGGACGCACGAACTGGATGGTCTTGTCGCCCCAGCGCATCATTTTCGGGATCGGCAGCTTGGCCAGTGCGGAGGCAACCAGCTCACCCAGCAGATCGACGGCCGGACGGCCTTCAACCTTGGCGGTGTGAACCAGCCACTCGCCCTTGTCGGTGACCAGGCGCTCGGCCTGCTCAACTGTGATGCCGTTGCCACGAGCCCAGCCTTCGGCAGCCTTGGTCGGCTTGCCTTCGGCATCGAACGCCTGCGCTACGGCCGGACCGCGCTTCTCGACGCTCTTGCTCGGCTGTTCGCCGGCCAGCTCGCTTACCTTCAGCGCCAGACGGCGCGGTGAGGCAAACCACTCGACGTCGCCGAAGGCCAGATCGGCCTTGGTCAGTTCGGCTTTGAAGTTGTCGGCAAAGGCTTCGGCCAGGGAGCGCAGGGCTTTGGGCGGCAGCTCAGCAGTACCGATCTCTACCAGAAATGTATGTTGTGCCATGTCCGTTCCTTAACCTTGCTTGTTCTCACTGCGCTGACACATAGGGAAGCCCAGCGCTTCGCGGGAGGCGTAGTATGCCTCGGCCACGGCCTTGGTCAGGGTGCGAATGCGCAGGATGTAGCGCTGACGCTCGGTGACCGAGATGGCCTTGCGGGCATCCAGCAGGTTGAAGGAGTGAGCGGCTTTGAGGATGCGCTCGTAGGCAGGCAGCGGCAGCGGTTTTTCCAGTGCCAGCAGATTCTGGGCTTCCTTCTCGTACTGCTCGAAGCAGTGGAACAGGAACTCCACATCGGCGTGTTCGAAGTTGTAGGTGGATTGCTCCACTTCGTTCTGGTGGAACACGTCGCCGTAGGTGGTCTTGCCCAGCGGGCCGTCAGACCAGACCAGATCGTAGACGCTGTCCACGCCCTGAATGTACATGGCCAGACGCTCGAGACCGTAGGTGATCTCGCCGGTAACCGGCTTGCACTCGAGGCCGCCAACTTGCTGGAAGTAGGTGAACTGGGTCACTTCCATGCCGTTCAGCCACACTTCCCAACCCAGACCCCAGGCACCCAGAGTCGGGTTTTCCCAGTTGTCTTCCACGAAGCGGATGTCGTGGATCTCGGGATCCATGCCCAGCTCTTTCAGGGAGCCCAGATAGAGTTCCTGAATGTTGTCGGGGGAAGGCTTGATGATCACCTGGAACTGGTAGTAGTGCTGCAGGCGGTTCGGGTTTTCACCGTAGCGGCCGTCAGTCGGACGGCGGGACGGTTGCACGTAGGCGCAGGCGATGGGCTCCGGGCCCAGGGCACGCAGACAGGTCATGGGGTGGGAAGTACCGGCACCCACTTCCATATCCAGCGGCTGAATGATGGTACAGCCCTGGCGGGACCAATAGTCCTGCAGCTGCAGGATCAGGCCCTGAAAGGTTTTGACATCGAATTTTTGCATAATTTTTTTCGCGCGAAGTGAAAATCAGAGCAAGATTTGCTGAATGTGAACCGAGGGAGTATACCGTCTGGCATGGTCGGATAATAGGCGAAATTGCAGCGGATTCGCGGGATGGTGCTGCGCTCTGGCTGGTCGGGCGGGATGTCCGGTATATGATGTGAGCAGTGCCGCCTGCAGAGTGGGCAGGGTCGGGCAAACCGCTGAAATAGCGAGGGAGAGGAAATGGAACTGCGCTGCGCTTGGGTGACCAGGGACCCGGAATACATCGAATACCATGACAAACAGTGGGGCAGGCCGGTCTATGACTCGCGTGAGCTGTTTGCCAAGCTCTGCCTCGACGGCCAGCAGGCGGGGCTGTCGTGGATCACCATCCTCAAGCGCACCGAGAGCTACTACCGCGCCTATGTCGACTTTGATCCGGTGCAGATTGCCCGCTTCGACGAGCAGGATGTGGAGAGGCTGATGCAGGACAGCGGCATTATCCGCAACCGGCTCAAGGTGCAGTCGATCATCAGAAATGCCCGCGCTTATCTGGCGTTGCAGGAGCAGGGGATCGACTTCGCCGACTACCTGTGGGGCTTTGTTGGCGGTGCCCCCATCGTCAACCAGCGGCAGGGCAACGGCGATATTCCGGCGACCTCACCGGAGTCGGATGCCATGTCGAAAGCGCTCAAGAAGCTCGGCTTCAACTTCGTCGGCAGCACCATCTGTTACGCCTTTATGCAGGCGGTGGGGATGGTGAACGATCATCTGGTCAGCTGCCCTTGCCACGCCGAGTGTCAGTTACCGCGCTGACAGCCCGCCGATTGGCCAAAAAAACACCACTCTCGCCATCTGTTCAGGCTTGCGTCAGACAATGGCGTGCCAGCGCGTTACAATCCGGCCCCCGGCATGGTGCCGGATTGTTTTCACAGAGGTTTTTTCATGCGAGCCAAGATCCTGGTGCCTGCTCTGGCACTGACCGTTGCCCTGAGCGGCTGTACCACCAACCCCTACACAGGTGAATCCCAGACCTCCAAAGGTGCCTGGGGCGCGCTGGCTGGCGCCGCTGCCGGTGCGGCCGTAGGTGCGCTCTCCTCCAGCAAGGGTGACCGCAAGAAGGGCATCCTGACCGGCGTTGCTGCTGGCGCGGCGCTGGGTGGCGGTATCGGCTACTACATGGACGTGCAGGAAGCCAAGCTGCGCGAGAAGCTGCAGGGCACTGGCGTCAGCGTGACCCGTAATGGCAATGAGCTGATCCTCAACATGCCGAACAACGTCACCTTCGACAGCTCCAGCTCCCAGCTGAAAGCGGCCGGAGCCAACACCCTCTCCGGTGTGGCCATGGTGGTTGCCGAGTTCGACAAGACCCGCCTGAACGTGGTCGGTCACACCGACAGCACCGGTTCCCGCGATCTGAACATGAAGCTCTCCCGCGATCGTGCCGATGCCGTTGCCGCCCAGCTGATTGGTCAGGGCGTAGCAGGTAGCCGCATCTCCACCACCGGCGTGGGCCCGGATCAGCCGGTTGCTACCAATAGCACCGCCGCTGGCAAAGCCCAAAACCGCCGCGTGACCATTACCCTGACCCCGACCGCCTAAGTCGTTCAGGTTTCGGTAACGAAAAGGCCCCGCCAGTGATGGCGGGGCCTTTCTATTGGCGCCGTGGCGAGCAATGACGTCTTGTTGTTTGCTCCCTTCTCCCCTCGTGGGAGAAGGGGCGGGGATGAGGGGGATAAGCGCCTCTTAGACAGCGGCAGTCAGCTGTACTTCGACCTTGTAGCCCTCGTGGGCGAGGCGGGCTTGTACGCAGGCGCGCACGGGTGCGGTGCCAGCCGGGATCCAGGCATCCCACTGCTCGTTGAAGGCAGCGATGTCACCAATGTCTTTCAGATAGATATTGGCCATCAGAATTTTGTCTACGCCGGAGCCGTTGGCTTCCAGCAGGCGTTGCAGGCTTGCCAGCACTTCGCGGGTCTGCTGGTGGATGTCGGCCTCTTCGCTGACGGGCACTTCCACCACGTAGAGGGTGCCATTGTGGATGACCACGTCTGACCAACGCTGGGTGGTGCCAATTCGGGTAATGGTTGTCATGGAGTGCTCCGGTACAGGGGCTTATTGACCCTTGCGGATCAGATAGCGGTAGGGGGCCTGCTCTGTCTCGCTGGCGACCAGGGTGTGATCCATAAAGCGGCAGAAACTGGGGATGTCGCGGGTGGTTGAAGGATCGTCGGCGCTGACCAGCAGGGTCTCGCCATCCGCCATCAGCCGCACTTTCTTGCGAACCATCATAACGGGTTCCGGGCAACGAAGCCCGATTGCGTCCAACTCGTGAGTCGCGCCGCAGAATAAATCACTCATCTATTATCAACCTTCAACCTATTCGGCTGCCAATGATACTCAGGGCTAAAAAATAATCAAACAAACGCCCCATAAACCAGCATATGTAACCGAAATGTTATTCTGCCCTATCCAGCTTGCGCCGGACGAGTAATATAAAAATTGAACCATATTCAACAAGGAGGTGAATATGCAGGTCTCCTACGGCAGATTACAGGCCTATGCAGGCATGGGGTTCTTGTCCTTCGCCATGATAGTGATGGGCAGCCCGATCGGGAATACCGGTACCTGGTTCGGCTCCATGGTGATGGTCGGGTTGGGGCTCTGGATCGAGCTCAGCGATTACTATGACGAGGATGAGGACGAGAACGATCAATCCTGAATCGGATGGCGATTCAACAACAAAGGCGGAGCAATTCCGCCTTTGTCATTTCTGCCGTTTGGCAATGTGCCCGGATCAGCGGGTCGAGCGCATCGCCCGTTCCAGATGCAGCGCCGTCTGCTCCGGGTTGGCCTTGGGATCGTTGAAGAAGTTGCTCAGCACATCGAGGATTGCCTGCCGCATATTGGTCGGCGTCGCCATCCCCTCCGCCATGCTGGGCAGCAGGTTGTCCTGCTTTTCCGCCAGCAGGAAATCCTGATAGGAGCGGACTGCGCAGCGGTCGAACTTGCTCATGTCGGGATTGGTCAGCGCCGGGATCGACCCCTTCACCCGATTGAACTCCTCCTGAAATTGCGGCGTCATCAGCAGTTGGGCCAGATCCCCCTGCGCCTGCAGTTGGGCCGGATCCCGCTGTTTGAACATGGCGATGGAGTCAAGGTTGTAGCTGAACAGTCCGGCACTGCCCGGGCTCGGCAGACAGGCGATATCCTCACCCGGCCGGTAGTTGCCCGCGCTCAGTTCACCCTTCACCCAGTCCCCCATCACCTGCATGGCGGCGCCACCGCTCTCCAGCAGATTGGTGGCCTGATGCCACTTCAGACCGGCGTATTTTTGCGGCACATAGGCGCGCAGCTGCTGGAAGCGGGTCAGCACCCGCACCATGTCGGGGCCGGTCAGGGTGGCGCTGTCCTGCTCGAGGAACGCCTTGCGATAGAATTCTTTTCCGCCCTCACCGAGTGCCACCGTTTCAAACAGTACTGCCAGCTGCCAGGGCTCGTTGCCGATGGCGAGCGGGGTGATGCCCCGTTTTTTAAGCTGGTCGGCGACGGTGACAAACTGGGCCCAGTCGGTGGGCGGAGCCAGCTTGTTGCGCTCGAAGATCTTGCGGTTGAGCCACAGCCAGTTGACCCGGTGGATGCCGGTGGGCACCGCCATCAGGGCGCCATTCTGGCTGAGGGTGGCACGCACCATGGGCGGCATCTGACTGTACCAGCCGAGGTGTTCGGCCATCGGGCTGAGATCGCGCAAAAAGCCGAGTCCGGCCCACTCCTTGAGCTCGTAACCCTTGAGGTGGGCCGCTTCGGGCGGGTTGGCCGCCAGCGCCCGGCTCTTCAATACCGTCATGGCGCTCTTGCCGCCGCCGCCCTGCACTGCAAAGTCGTTCCACTGGTTGCCCTGTTTGGTCCACTCGGATTTGAGCACTTCGACCGCTTTCGCTTCGCCGCCGGACGTCCACCAGTGCAGTACCTCCACCTGGGAAGCGGCAACTGGAGCAGAGAGCAGGGCGATGACAGAAAAAGACAACCACTTCATAAGGTTACTGCCTTGGTAGGGAGAGCGTGGCCTGCAGGCCACCTTGCGGACGGTTTTCCAGCACCAGATCGCCGCCGTGGGCGTGGGCTATGTTGCGGGCGATGCCAAGACCGAGGCCGGTGCCAGCCTGATCGGTACTGAGCCGGTAATAGGGTTCGAAGATGCGCTCGAACTGATCGTCCGGCAGGCCGGGGCCCTCATCCATGATGAAGAGGATCAGCATCTCCTCGTCATCCATGATGATGATGCGTACCCGCTGGCCGTACTTGATGCCGTTGTCCACCAGATTGCCGATGCAGCGTTTGAGCGCCAGCAGCTTGCCGCGATAGGGCCACTTGCAGTGGCCTTCGATGGTCAGCCGCTCGTCGTGCAGGTTCATCGACTCCGCCATCTGCTCCAGCAGGGCGTTGATGTCGATCTCCTCGATATTCTCGTGAATGTCGGTCTCTTTGACCGTCTGCAGCGCCCCTTTCACCATCAGCTCCAGCTCGTCGAGATCCTTGTTGAACTTGGCGATTTGCACCTCGTCGTCGAGCAGTTCGACCCGCAGCCGCAGTCGGGTGATGGGGGTCTTGAGGTCGTGGGAGATGGAGCTGAACAGCCGCTCTCTATCGTCGATATAACGGCGGATGCGGTGCTGCATGATGTTGAAGGCGCGGGTCGCCGCCACGATTTCCGATGCTCCTTCCTCTTTGAGCGAAGGCTGATCGATATCCTTGCCCAGATTCACTGCCGCCTTGGCGAGACGGCGCAGTGGCCGGGTCTGCCAGCGCACCAGCATAAAGGTGAAGAAGCAGAGGAACACAGTCATCAGGGCGATGAAACGCACCTGGTTGCTCGGCATCACGGTATCGTCGAGGGTCATGTAGGGGGCGGGCAGCAGGGCCGCCAGATAGAGCCACTCCCCCTTTTCAATCTCGATCTGGGTCACCAGCACCGGCGGATTGAGCGGCTCCAGCGACAGGGTGTAGCGGGCCCAGGAGGAGGGGAGATCCGCCAGCAAGGTGTCGTTGTTGAAGACGTGGAGGTCATCGGGTCGGGAAAAGTCCACCTTGATCGCCATGGCGTCGGAGAGCTTGCGGGTCAGTACTCCCTGCACCTCCTCCAGCACCTGCGTCTTGCGTTCGCTGTCGGGGATGGCGTTGATGTGTATCTCTTCCTCGTTGAGCGAGACGAAGAAGCGGCTGCCCCCCATGTTGCGCAGCTGGTCCAGCGCGATATGGCGATATTGCAGCGGCAGGGATTTGAAGAAATTGACGGTGGAAGCGGCAGACATGGCGAGGTTGCGGGTGGTGCTGAGCATCCCCTCCAGCTCCCGCTTCTGGATCTGCTGCATCCAGATGCCGGTCAGAATGGTCTGGGAGAGCAGGATGGCCAGCAACAACAGCAGGATCATCCGTGACAACAGGGAGCGGGGCACCAGCGCCCCCCAGGACCACTTGTTGCTCATGGCAGCTCGTGCACCTCGGCAATCAGCATGTAGCCACTGCCGCGAATGGTCTTGATGATGCGCGGGCTCTTGCCGTTGTCGCCCAGCTTCTGGCGCAGACGGCTGATCTGTACGTCGATACCGCGCTCCATCGGCAGGCTTTCGCGGCCGCGGGTGGCATCCGAGATGGTGTCCCGATCCAGCACCACACCGGGCTGTTGCAGAAACATGCCGAGCAGCATGGCATCGCTGCCGGAGAGATCCAGCAGGCTGCCATCGTCATGGGTCAGCTGGTGGCTCAGGGTATCGAGGGTCCACTCGGCAAAACGCAGGCGGCGGCTCGGCTCTTTCTCTTTTTCCGGCTGGCGGAATTCGGCGCGGCGCAGCAGCGCCTTGATGCGGGCCTGCAGTTCACGGGGGCTGAACGGCTTGGCGATATAGTCGTCGGCGCCGAGTTCCAGGCCGATCACCCGATCCGCTTCGTCGGAGGCGGCGGTCAGCATGATGATGGGCACCTGGGAGTCACGACGGATCTGCTGGCAGAGGGTAAAACCGTCCTCGCCGGGCATCATGATGTCCAGAATAATCAGGTCCGGGCTGTGCTGGGCGAGTTGCTGACGCATCTCGTTGCCCTCCGCCGCCGTCAATACCTGAAAGCCCGCCCGGGTCAGGTACTCATTGAGCAGCTCGCGGATCTCTTGGTCGTCATCGACGATCAGCAGTTGTTTGCTCATTGACATATGTATGTGCATCCACCCATTTTTTTGTGCAGATTGAACCTGTCGGGGGAGTAAAAAGCAAGCAAGCCCCCTATCTAATGTGAGGTTTAAGGCAATAACAGCCTATTGATAAGATTAAAACGAAAAAAGGCCGACCCAAACGGGACGGCCAACAGACAGCTTCTGACCACTGACGAGCACCCCGTGTGGCGATCGTCACAGACTTGAAAAGGGGCCAGTCAGACTGGCCCCGAAAAGGGACAACTCTCAGTAGTGCATCCCGTCGATCCGGCTGGTTATCACACCCGTTCAAACACGGTGGCGATGCCCTGACCCAGACCGATACACATGGTGGCAACCCCCAGGGTGGCATCCTTCTCCTCCATCAGATTGATGAGGGTGGTGGAGATGCGGGCACCGGAGCAGCCAAGCGGGTGACCCAGCGCAATGGCGCCACCGTTCAGGTTTACCTTCTCGTCCACCAGATCCTGCAGACCCAGATCCTTCACGCAGGGCAGGGACTGGGCAGCAAACGCCTCGTTCAGCTCGAACAGGTCAATATCACCGACAGTCAGACCGGCACGCTTGAGCGCCTTCTGGGTGGCCGGCACCGGGCCGTAACCCATGATGGCGGCGTCACAGCCGGCGATGGCCATGGCACGTACCTTGGCGCGCGGCGTGAGGCCGAGGGCCTTGGCGCGATCCGCGCTCATCACCAGCATGGCGGCGGCGCCATCGGACAGCGCCGAGGAGCTGCCGGCGGTGACGGTGCCGTTGACTGGGTCAAACACCGGGCGCAGTTGGCTCAGGGTTTCGACCGTGGTCTCCGGGCGGATCACCTCGTCATAGTCGTAGAAGAAGCGGGCGCCGCTGGCGTCATGGCCTTCCAGCCCGACGATCTCCTTGGCAAAACGTCCTTCCACGGTGGCGGCGTGGGCACGGCGATGGGAGCGGGCGGCAAACTCGTCCTGCTGCTGACGGCTGATGCCGTGCAGCTTGCCGAGCATCTCTGCGGTCAGCCCCATCATGCCGGAGGCTTTCGCCACCGACTTGGCCATGCCGGGATGGAAGTCAACGCCGTGGCTCATCGGCACGTGACCCATATGCTCGACGCCGCCGATGATGAAGATATCCCCATCACCTACCTGAATGGCGCGAGAGGCGTCATGCAGCGCCTGCATGGAGGAGCCACACAGGCGGTTGATGGTAACCGCCCCCACCTGCTTCGGAATGCCGGCCAGCAGCGCGGCGTTGCGGGCGATGTTGAAGCCCTGCTCCAGGGTCTGCTGCACGCAGCCCCAGTAGATATCCTCGATCTCGTTCGGGTCGAGATTGGGGTTGCGCAGCAGGATGGATTTCATCAGGTGCGCGGACAGATCTTCTGCACGCACGTTGCGGAAGGCGCCGCCCTTGGACCGGCCCATCGGGGTCCGGATACAGTCGACAATGACTACGTCTTTCATGAATGGATCTCCTTTCCGCAATCAGTAGAAGGTTTTGCCTTGGGCAGCCATCTCGCGCAGCTTGTCGCTGACGCGGTAGAGCGGGCCCAAGTCGGCATACTGGTCGGCCATGGCCACGTAGCGATCCAGACCAATGGTGTCCAGATAGCGGAACACGCCGCCGCGGAAGGGAGGGAAGCCCAGACCGTAGACCAGCGCGATGTCGGCTTCGGCTGGTGTGGCAACAATGCCCTCTTCCAGACAGAGCACCACCTCGTTGATCATCGGGATCATCATGCGGGCGATGATGGCGTCCTTGTCGAAATCCTGCTTCGGCTTGGCAATGGGGGCCAGTAGCTCGTAGCTGGCGGCGTCAGCCACCTTCTTCGGCTTGCCCTTCTTATCCTGCTCGTAGGCGTAGAAGCCCTTGCCATTTTTCTGACCGAAGCGGTTCACTTCGTACATCACGTCGATGGCGGTGCGACCTTCCTTGCTCATGCGTGCCGGGAAGCCCTGCGCCATCACGTCACCGGCATGGTGGCCGGTGTCGATGCCGACCACATCCAGCAGGTAGGCGGGGCCCATGGGCCAGCCAAACTCTTTCTCCATCACCTTGTCGACGGCGGCGAAGTCGGCACCATCGGCGACCAGCTTGTTGAAGCCGAAGAAGTAGGGGAACAGCACCCGGTTGACGAAGAAGCCAGGGCAGTCGTTGACTACGACCGGGGACTTGCCCATGGCGGCGGCGTAGGCCACCACGCGGTTGATGGTTTCATCGGAGGTCTGCTCGCCGCGGATGATCTCCACCAGTGGCATGCGGTGCACCGGGTTGAAGAAGTGCATGCCGCAGAAGTTCTGCGGGCGCTTCAGCCCCTTGGCCAGCAGGGAGATTGGGATGGTGGAGGTGTTGCTGGCGAGCACGGCATCTTCACCAATGATCCCTTCCACTTCACCCAGTACGGCGGCCTTCACTTTCGGGTTCTCGACCACGGCTTCGACCACGACGTCCACGCCTTTGACGTTGTCATAGCTGAGGGTCGGAGTGATGGCAGAGAGCACCTGGCCCATCTTGATGCCATCGATGCGGCCCTTTTCGAGCTGGCCGTTGAGCAGCTTGGTGGCTTCGCCCATGCCAAGTGCCAGAGCCTTCTCGTTGATGTCCTTCATCACCGCCGGAATGCCCTTGCTGGCAGACTGGTAGGCGATGCCGCCACCCATGATGCCGGCACCCAGTACGGCGGCGTGGCCAGTGGCCTTGCTTGCCTGCTTGGCCGCCTTCTTGGCTAGCGCCTTGATGTGCTGATCGTTGAGGAAGATGCCGACCAGCGCCTTGGCGACATCGGTCTTGGCCAGCTTGATAAAGCCCTGTGCCTCAACGACCAGCGCTTCGTCACGGCCCATGCCAGCAGCGGCTTCGACGGTTTTCACCGCGGTCATCGGCGCCGGATAGTGTTTACCCGCCACGGCGGCAACCATGCCGGCGGCGGTGGTGAAGCTCATCATGGCTTCCAGTTTGGAGAGGCGCAGCGGCGCTTTCTTGGCGGCACGACGGCTCTGCCAGTCCAGCTTGCCCGCTATGGCGTCCTTGATCATCTGCAGCGCAGCGCTCTGCAGTGCGTCCGGGGCGACCACGGCGTCGATGGCGCCCACCTTGAGGGCGTCATCTGCACGGTAATCCTTGCCGGTGGTGATCCACTCGAGCGCGTTGTCGGCGCCGATTACCCGCGGTAGACGGACTGTGCCGCCAAAGCCCGGCATGATGCCGAGTTTGGTCTCGGGCAGGCCAATCTTGGCGCTGGTGTCAGCCAGACGGAAGTCGGTGGAGAGAATGGTCTCGCAGCCGCCGCCCAGAGCGTGTCCCTTGATGGCGGAGAGGGTCGGAACCGGCAAATCTTCGATGGCGTTGAAGATGTCGTTGGCCTTTTTCAGCCAGCCGAGCAGATCTTCTTGCGGCAGATCGAACAGTTCCAGGAATTCGGTAATGTCGGCACCGACGATAAAGGCGTCTTTGCCAGAGGTGAGGATCAGACCTTTTAGTTCACGTTCTTGTTGTAATGCGGCGATCGCTTCGCTCAGGGAGAGCAGGGTAGCGCGATCCAGCTTGTTGACTGAACCCGGGGCATCAAACCTCAGCTCGGCGATGCCGTTTTCGAGGTAGCTGACCGACAGGGTTTCGCCTTGGTAGATCATGAGAGTGTCTCCTTGTTCCCACTCAGTGGGGAGTGGTGCTCCTTAATCCCCAGCAGGGGGCGAGGCTCACTATTGATCCAAAAGGAGACATTTTCAACACCTATTTAAAACATTTGTTTAACAGATCTCGAGTAAAAGCTCTTCATCACAAAACAGGCAAAAGAGAGGCGCCTTGCGGCGCCCCAGATAGATGTGAGTTTGTTATCAACTGGCCAGTTCCGGCCTGTTGCGATACTGGTTCAGCACCTCGGGATCGGCGAGGGCATGGGTATTGTTGACCGGTCGGTTGTGTACCACTTCACGCACCGCCAGTTCGACGATCTTGCCGGACTTGGTGCGGGGGATGGCATCCACCTGCAGGATGCGGGCGGGCACGTGGCGGGCGGTGCAGTGCTGCTTTATTTGCTGGCGGATCCGCTCGCGCAGCGGCTCATCCAGCTTGCAACCCACCTTGAGCTTGACGAACAGCACCACCCGCTCGTCTTGCTGCCACTGCTGGCCGATGACGATACTCTCCTCCACCTCGTCCAGCTGCTCGACATAGCGGTAAATTTCGCTGGTGCCGATGCGCACGCCGCCCGGATTGAGGGTGGCGTCGGAGCGGCCGTAGAACAGAATGCCGCCGGTCGGGGTCAGCTCGATCCAGTCGCCGTGGCACCAGATGTTGTCGAACCGTTCGAAGTAGGCGGCATGGTACTTGTCGCCATTCTCGTCGCCCCAGAAGTAGATGGGCTGAGCCGGGAACGGCTTGGTGCAGACCAGCTCGCCTTTCTCCCCCTGCACCGGCTGACCCGCTTCGTTGAATACCTGCACCGCGAGACCGAGGCCACGCCCCTGGCTCTCGCCGCGATAGACAGGGCTGAGCGGGTTGCCGATGACGAAGCAGGAGCAGATATCGGTGCCGCCGGAGATGGAGCTGAGCTGCACATCCTGCTTTATCTGCTGGTAGACGTAGTCGAACCCCTCCGGCGACAGCACGGAGCCGGTACTGCAGATCAATCGCAAGTGCGGCAAATCGTGGCTCTTGATGGGAGCATAACCTTGCTTGTGCAGCGCATCGAGATACTTGGCCGAGGTGCCGAACAAGCTGACCTGCTCGTCGCGGGCCAGATCCCACAGCACATTGCCATCCGGATAAAACGGCGAGCCGTCATAGAGCACCAGGGTGGCGCCGGAGGCGAGCGCGCTCACCAGCCAGTTCCACATCATCCAGCCGCAGGTGGTGAAGTAGAAGATCCGCTCCCCCGGCTTGATGTCGCAGTGCAGCTGGTGCTCTTTCAGATGTTGCAGCAGGGTACCGCCGATGCCGTGCACGATGCACTTGGGTTTGCCAGTGGTGCCGGATGAATAGAGGATATAGAGCGGGTCATTGAAGGCCATCGGCTCGAACTGGAGGCTGGCGTCCGGCTGGCTCGCTAGCACTTGTTGCCAGTCGTGACCAAGCTGCAGCGGGTTGCCGAGCAGGGGGATCATCACCGTCTGCTCTATGCTGCCGATCTGGCTCACCACGCTGGCGACCTTCTGTTGAATGTCGATAGCTTTGCCGTTGTAGCGATAGCCATCCACCGCAAACAGCACCCGTGGCCTGGTCTGGCCGAAGCGCTCCACCACACTGGCCTCGCCAAAGTCGGGGCTGGTGGAGGTCCAGATCGCCCCGAGGCTGGTGGTTGCCAGCATGGCAACCACGGTGTCCGGAATATTGGGCAGATAGGCGGCGACCACATCGCCACGACCAATCCCCTGATGACGCAGCCACTGAGCCAGCCGGGCAACCTGTTCCCCCAGTTCACCCCAGCTCAGAGTGCGACTTGGGCTACCTTCGATGCGGGAGATGATGGCCGGGCTCTCGTCCTGGCGGCGCAGCAGGTTTTCGGCGAAGTTGAGGCGGCTGTCGGGGAACCAGCGAGTGCGCTGCATATCCTGACGGTTCTCCGCCACTATGTTGCCGAGCTCGCCCTTGACGCCGCAGTGCTGCCATACCAGCGGCCAGAAACGGGTGGTCTTCTCCACCGACCATTGATACAGCTGCGGGTAGTTCTGCAACTGCAAGCCGTGGAAACGGTTCACCTCCGCCATAAAACGGTAGAGGTTGGATTGCTGCATCCCGAGCGGATCCGGTTGCCACAGGCAGAGGTTGTCCATGAGTAATCCCTGACTTCATGTATCTACCGGCAGTGTATTGAATTGTTTTTGATTTGTTAATGATTGGTTTTCTGTTGATAACAAACACGTTTGTAACGTATGCGTTACCTCACGAAGCGGCAGCTTGACGGGTCGAGCCGCCAAGCGCTTGATGTTATGCTGCAATCACATTCACCTCGGAGCAGGACGCCATGAGCAGCTACAGCCAACTTTTTGCCCAGCACCTCGATACCTTGCAGCAGCGCACCCGCGACATTCTGCAACAACAGGGGCTCAGCGGACTGGCCATCCACTCCGGCCAGACTCACCGCATCTTCCTCGATGATCAGGATTACCCGTTCAAGGTAAACCCCCACTTCAAGGCCTGGTTGCCGGTGCTGGACAATCCCCACTGCTGGCTGCTGGTAGACGGGGTGAACAAACCGGTATTGCTGTTCTACCGCCCGGTTGATTTCTGGCACAAAGTAGCGGATCTGCCCAATGCCTTCTGGGTTGAGTTCTTCGATATTCGTTTCCTGACCCGGCCGGAACAGGTGGCCGACCATCTACCTGCCAACAAGCAGGAGTGGGCCTATCTGGGCGGTCATCTGGAAGTGGCCGAGCTGCTGGGGCTGACCCAGCCCAATCCGGAGGCGGTGCTCAACTACCTGCACTATCACCGCGCCTACAAGACCCCCTACGAGCTGGAGTGTCTTCGTGAGGCGAACCGGATCGGGGTACGCGGCCATATCGCCGCCAAGGACTCCTTTATGGCGGGGGCGAGCGAGTTCGAGATCAATCTGGCCTACATGAAAGCGGTCGGCCAGGGAGCCAATGAGGCGCCCTACGGCAATATCGTCGCCATCAACCGCAATGCAGCCATCCTTCACTACACCCATTTGTCTGCCTTGCGGGTGCCCGATGCGGAGCGCCACTCCTTCCTGATCGATGCCGGCGTCGATTTTCACGGTTATGCCTCCGACATCACCCGCACCTGGGCGTGGCGGCGAGGCGAGTTTGCCGATCTGATTGCTGCCCTCGACGAGCAGCAGCAGGAAATCATCAAGGAGATCAAACCGGGTCGCCGCTACAGCGAGCTGCACCTGCAGATGCACCACAAGCTGGCGCGCCTGCTGCAAGCGACCGAGTTGGTGGATATGTCGGTGGACGAGATGATCAACACCGGGGTGACCAACGTCTTCTTCCCTCACGGCCTCGGCCACTTCCTCGGTTTGCAGGTACACGATGCGGGCGGTTTCATGCAGGATGAGCGCGGCACCCATCTGGCGGCGCCCGAGCTGTTCCCCTATCTGCGCTGCACCCGGGTGATGGAGGTTGATCAGGTGTTCACCATCGAGCCGGGTCTCTACTTCATCGACAGTTTGCTGGAGCCGCTGCGTCAGGGCGAACAGGGCAAACGGGTCAACTGGAACAAGGTGGAGGCGCTGCGTCCGTTCGGCGGCATCCGCATCGAAGACAACATAGTGCTGCACGCCAATGGGGTGGAGAACATGACCAGACAAGCAGGACTCTGATGGCGGCAGCGTACTCCATTCCAGCTGCCCCGCTGGAGTTGACCGAAGAGATAAAGAAGAGTCGCTTCATTACCCTGATCGCCCACACCCCGACCGTCGAGGCGGCCAAGGGGTGGGTCAACGAGATCAAGCGCCAACATCCGACCGCTCGCCACCACTGCTGGGCCTTTGTGGCGGGCGCGCCGCAAGATAGTCAGGTTTATGGCTTCAGCGATGACGGCGAACCTTCCGGTACTGCGGGCAAGCCGATCCTGACCCAGTTGATGGGCTCGGGGCTCGGTGAAATCTGCGCCGTGGTAGTGCGTTACTACGGCGGCATCCAGCTTGGCACCGGTGGACTGGTCAAAGCCTATGGGGGCGGTGTCGGTGCCGCCCTCAAGCAGCTGCCCACCCTGCTCAAGGTGCCACGCACTCCCTCTCTCATTCACTGCGATTACGGTGACATGGGGACTGTCGAGTCGCTGATCAGCAGCCATAATGGCGAATTGCTGGCGGCCGATTACGGTCAGCAGATCACCTTGCAGGTGGCGTGGGAGTCCTCGGTTTGGGCTCAGGTAGACCGTGAATTGACCGACCGGACTCATGGGCGGGTATCCCTCAGCCCCTTAGATGGCTAGAATCCATCGCTCTTTAATTGGGGAAAGGGAGCTGTAATGCACATTCTGAGCATTATTCGCATTGTTGGCCTGCTGGTTGCGTTGTTCAGCTCGACCATGCTGTTGCCTGCACTGGTGGCCTTTGGCTATCGGGATGGTGGCGGTGCCGAGTTCGTCAGCTCTTTTCTGATCGCCCTGCTGCTCGGCGTGGTGCTCTGGTTTCCCAATCGCTATCACAAGAAGGAGATGCGCTCGAAAGAGGGCTTTCTGATTGTGGTGCTGTTCTGGACCGTGTTGGGCAGTGTGGGGGCGGTGCCCTTCATCATGAGCGATGTGCCGGACATGTCGGTCTCGGAGGCCTTCTTCGAATCTTTTTCCGGCCTGACCACCACAGGCGCAACGGTACTGACCGGGCTCGATAATCTGCCCAAGGCGTTTCTGTTCTATCGCCAGCTGCTGCAGTGGCTGGGAGGGATGGGGATCATCGTACTGGCGGTGGCCATTCTGCCACTGCTGGGGATCGGGGGCATGCAGCTCTATCGCGCCGAGATCCCGGGGCCGGTGAAGGATACCAAGGTGACGCCGCGCATCGCCGAAACGGCCAAGGCGCTCTGGTTCATCTATCTGCTGCTCACCGCGCTCTGTGCGCTGGCCTACTGGCTCGCCGGAATGACGCTGTTCGATGCGGTGTGCCATTCGTTCTCGACTCTGTCGGTCGGTGGCTTCTCCACTCACGATGCCAGCATCGGTTTCTTCAACAGTCCGGTTATCAACCTGATTACCGTGGTGTTCCTGCTGCTGGCCAGCGTGAACTTTGCGCTCCACTTTACCGTCTTCTCTCACCGTCCGGTTCGGCTCGGGCGCTACCTCTATGATTCTGAACTCAAGGTGTTCCTGGCCATTCAGGCGACCCTGGTAATGATCTGCTTTGTCGCCTTGCTGACCCACGGACACTACGCCACCTGGCAAGAGGCGCTCAACCACGGCCTTTTCCAGGCGGTCTCTCTGGGTACCACCACCGGCTATAGCACCACGACCTATGCCGACTGGCCCTCGTTCCTGCCCATGCTGCTGATGTTCTCCGCCTTTATTGGCTGTTGCGCGGGCAGTACTGGCGGCGGCATCAAGGTGATGCGTTTCATGATCCTGTTCATGCAGGGGATGCGAGAGTTGAAGCGCTTGGTTCACCCCAGAGCCATCTATACCTTGAAGCTGGGGAATAGGGCGGTGCCCGAGCGCATCGTCGAGGCGGTGTGGGGCTACTTCGCCACCTATATTATTCTCTTCTTTATGTTCATGCTGCTGTTGCTGATGACGGGGCTGAACGAAGTGACCGCATTCACCGCTGTGGCTGCGGCTTTCACCAACGTAGGTCCGGGTTTGGGAGAGGTATCAGCCAACTTCGGCAATATCTCGCCAGCGGCCCAGTGGGTACTGGTGTTGGCTATGTTGTTTGGCCGATTGGAAATTTTCACGCTTCTGGTACTGTTTACTCCTGCATTCTGGCGTAGTTGAGGTTGTTATGGACAAGATTCTGGTGCTTTATTCCTCTCGGGATGGCCAAACCCGCAAAATAGTCGATGTCATGCTGGAGCAGATGCCGGGATGCGAAGTGGTGATGCACGACCTACACACCTTGCCGATGTGTAACCTCAGCAAGTATGCCAAGGTCTTGATCGGTGCCTCTATCCGTTATGGCAACTTCCACCCCAGCCTGTTCAGCTTTATTCACGCTCATCAGGAGCAGTTGGAGGTGGCCAATGCGGCCTTCTTCTGTGTCAACCTGACGGCCCGCAAGCCAGAGAAGCAGACGCCGCAAACCAATGCTTATATGAAGAAGTTCCTGCGCCTCTCTCCCTGGAAGCCGAAAACCCTGGGTGTGTTTGCCGGTGCGCTGCAGTACTCCCGCTATAACTGGTGGCAGACTCGCATCATCCAGCTGATCATGAAGATTACCGGTGGCAGTACCGACACCAGTAAGGACATTGAATTTACCGATTGGGAAAAGGTGCGCAGCTTTGCCCGTGAATTCTGGTCAAAAAGGTAGCAGCATGATGTAAATTCAGGGTTTATTGCCCGAAACAGCCCCGCTGATGCGGGGCTTTTGTTTAATAAAGCAACGGTTGAACCCGAAAACTGCAAAAAGTGCCATTTTTTGCAGTTTTCCTCTTGTCATCCCGGCACGGCTCCCTATAATGCGCCCCTACCAGCACGGCGGAACACGCCGAACTGATGAGCCAGCTTCCTAGCGAAGTGGGCGCCGAAAGAAAAGCGAAAA
>NZ_JBFOCL010000052.1:0-1278 GCF_040907785.1 Aeromonas sp. s8 | reverse complement strand
TCTAAAAAAGGCTACTGCTCTCTTGATGGCGGACGAGTTCACACGTACGCGCTGATAGACCGATTAAGGGAGCAAGCCCCCATCACTCTGGTCTGTTGCGCTTTCGATGTTCCCACCTCCTGTTTTTACGATTATCTGGCCCGCAGGCGGACGATTAACCGTGAACGTATGCAACAGCGCTGTGAGTTGCGCCGGTTGTTCAAAGAAAGCCGGAACTCAGCGGGCAGCCGCGCCTTGATGTCGATGATGCGGGAGTTGGGGTATCAGATTGACCGATTCAAAGTACGTAACCTGATGAAGGAAGCCGAGTTGGTATCCAAACAGCCGGGCGCACACCGTTATAAGGTGGCACGGTCTGAACGACCGGATATCCCCAATCTGCTGGCCCGCGAATTTGATGTCCAGCAACCCAATCAGGTGTGGTGTGGCGATATCACCTACGTCTGGGCAGGTGGTCGTTGGCATTACCTGGCAGCGGTGCTTGACCTGCACACCCGGCGGGTCGTGGGCTGGGCGATGTCTGATAAGCCTGATGCAGAATTGGCAATCAAAGCACTGGAGATGGCCTATCAGCAGCGGGGTTGTCCGTCAGGCGTGCTGTTTCACTCTGACCAAGGCAGCCAATATGGCAGCCGGGCATTTCGGCAACGACTGTGGCGCTATCGTATGACCCAGAGCATGAGTCGGCGTGGAAACTGCTGGGATAACGCCCCGATGGAGCGACTGTTCAGGAGCCTGAAGTCAGAGTGGCTCCCGGCTATGGGATATATGAGCTTGCGAGAGGCGAAGCGGGATATCAGTTACTACCTGATGGATTACTACAACTGGCGGCGTCCACATCAAAACAATGATGGAATACCGCCAGCAAAAGCCGAGGATCGGCCTAACCAAGTGTCCGGATTTAGTTGACCACTACAAAAAGGGAGCAGCTAACTCAGGAAACAGAGATCCCAAGCAAGAGATCATGACGTATAGGCGATCATGGGATTCACGGGTTATGGCGATGCCAGCCCTGCCATACAGAGCAACGGCTTTACATGAAGAAAGAGTAAAAGCGTAACATCAGGCTATTCGTTGAACCGAAAGATAACAGCGAGTAACAATAAAAATAGAAGAAAGGAATAAGTCAGGTCAAATATCAGACGATTTAATAAATTGCAGCCAATAAAAAACCCCGCTCGATGAGCGGGGTTCTTAAATTGGGTGCCTGGCAGTGTCCTACTCTCGCATGGCGAATGCCACACTACCATCGGCGCTACCGCGTTTCACTTCTGAGTT
>NZ_JBFOCL010000051.1:0-6507 GCF_040907785.1 Aeromonas sp. s8 | reverse complement strand
TGAATGCGTAGCATGGTTTCCAGCGGATAAGGTCGCCGGCCATTACCAGCCTTGGGGTAAAACGGCTCGATGACTTCCACCATGTTTTGCCATGGCAGAATCTGCTCCATGCGGGACAAGAAAATCTCTTTTCTGGTCTGACGGCGCTTACTGCTGAATTCACTGTCGGCGAAGGTAAGTTGATGACTCATGATGAACCCTGTTCCATGGCTCCAGATGACAAACATGATCTCATATCAGGGACTTGTTCGTACCTTCCTTAACTGTGTGTCCGGATTTAGTTGACCACTACATAATGACCTGGACGGCGGCGATAGCCGGTTTGTGAACGTAAACTTTCATGCCGCATTAATCGCGCCACCCGGTGTTTCCCACAGGTCTCGCCCATCTCTCGCAGATCATCCCGGATCTTGCGATAACCATAGACGCCCCCGTTTTCTAAATAACTGTTCCAAATATTAGATCACAGGAGGACTGGGTATTTAGGGTTGCGTTAGGGTCGGCCAACTCCAGATGTGGTCTATTGTCTACTATGGTTCATGCTGCACGTTAACCACTGAAGGAGCTTCCCGATGCGCAAGATACAAGTTTTGGCCCTGACTGTGACAGCGGGCCTACTGCTGTGCGCCGGTGCCACTAAGGCGAGCACCGATCCGATGGGCTTCTTTATCACCAGTGTCGGCAGTGGCAAGGGTGGTGATCTCGGCGGTTTGAGCGGCGCAGACGCCCACTGTCAGCAATTGGCCGCCGCCGCGGGCGCCGGCAACAGGACTTGGCGTGCATACCTCAGCACGCCGGGCACCTTCGCGCAGGGCAGCACGCCGGCGGTGCAAGGCACGCATGCGAGAGACCGCATCGGCTCCGGCCCCTGGTACAACGCCAAGGGTGCGCTGATCGCCGCCAACCTGACCGAGTTGCACGATAAGGCCAACATCACCAAGGACACCGCGCTCGACGAGAAGGGTAACGTGGTCAAGGGCCGTAGCGACCAGCCCAACGAGCACGACATCCTGACTGGTTCGCGCGCCGACGGCACCGCGTTCGCGCCGCAAACAGACACCACCTGCAAGGCGTGGACCAGCAGCGGAGACGGGTCAGCGATTGTCGGTCACCACGACCGCGCAGGCCCGCTGCAAGATAACTGGTCAACGAGTTGGAACTTCTCCCATCAGTCGGCTGGATGCAGCCAGGAGGCGCTCAGGAAAACCGGCGGCGCCGGGAAGTTCTACTGTTTTGCGGCGGACAACTGACGGTACGGTGGTTCGGGCTGAGGCATTCAAAAGTAAAGGTCATACGGCCTTCGCTAATTAACTGATCCTAATTGTGCTCCATCTTGCGGATGCCTCAGTGTCTCGCGAAGAACTATAAAGGACAGCGGCAACCCGTAAGGTTGCCGCTTGATATAGTCAGGAGATGATGTTAATTAAGGCTATGTCCCAATTACGTGTTGCATGGGGCGCCCCAGCGCCTCATGCAAACATGTTTTGATATTTACGCCTTTTCCGTAACGCTCCAGCATCCGGCGCCAACCCAAGTAGTTCTTCAGGTAGTGCGTCGCCACGCCATGGAACCGCTCCATCCACTCTTTCAACCGATGGTGATACCCGTTTACGTGCTGGATGTGATACGCACCGACCACCCGTTCGCCTTGACGATTGCGCACCACCTGATGGGTTATACCCTGTTCCTTGCTGAAACAGGCATACACACCCGCCCCATCGCTACACAGCACCGCATCCGGTGACACCAACGGCTTCAACACCGCGATGACCGTCTCGGCATCTATTTTCTCCAACTGGAAATCCGCATGGTGGCCTGCACGGTCTTGTACCACCATCACCGGGATGTAATCTGGCCCGGTTCCACGAGTTCGACCTTTACCACCGCGATGACGTGGTGGACGTAGCAGTCCCCGCTGCCCCTTGAACGATTCAAGGAAGAAGGTCTCATCAACCTCAACGATGCCCTCTTCCCGGGTGGCCTGATGGGTTGACATCGCGCGCAAGAAGCGGTGGCGCCAGAGGAACGCGGTGTTTTTGCTGACCCCACAGCGCCGCGCGGCCTGGCGGACAGTCAGTCCTTCGATGAGGGCTTGCGCGTAGTCTTCCCAGCACTGTGCTTTACGCAATCTGGCCAAGGGCGTCTTGGTCAGAACGGTGCTGGTGCGCAGACACAGTTTGCAACGGTAGCGGCGCAGCCCCCGACTCCATCCCCAAGGCGCCAGCTGGGTAACATCGGCCTGACAATGTGGGCAGCCACTGCATGCCGGTAACTGAGTATTGAGAGAGGTAATGGTGTGGGGTGCAGTGAGCTCCTGCTGAGCAACACGGCGCTGGCGCAGGGTTAACTGGGGAAAGAGAGACAGCAGGTGTTGAAAGGCTGGGGTATCCATGATGGTAGACCTCAAGGTGATGGCCTACTTCAAGATTAGCCTTTCAACACGTAATTGGGACAGAGCCTATTTTTTCACGAATCGAAATTTTTTCGCCTTGCATTTTAAAACCCCATGATTGGCTGAAAGTCATTAACTTTATTCAGGTGCACGTGCGTTTCTTGCCGTCCTTATTTCTTGGCATGGGAGGAATTATTCACGTTAGTGACAGATGGGGTGAGAATGCCTTGTCCATAAACATGGATAATTCTGCTACGGATAGGAAAGTGTGACTCTGGCCAAAATTTCATACGTAATTCCCCATGATCTTCCATTACCGTAAACCAAGAACTAATAAAGCCTCAAAGAGGCCTGATGTGGGTTCGAAAACCTCTCCTTGCGAGTAATTAAAGACTGGCTTGAGGCGCAATTCAGTCACGGTTCAACTGCTTGGCCTATTGAGCTGAGTTTCATGGGGAGTCATGACTTCATATCATGACCTTGCAGCAGGCTGCTTGCCGGCCATCTAGCTGGCTACGCTCTTACAGGGTGGAGCTCTTGCGATATTCCGTTGGGCTGACACCAACCCGTTTCTTGAAGACCCGAGAGAAGTAGAGCTGATCGTCATAGCCAACTTGTTGGCCGACGATGGCGATCGTCAATGGTGTAGTCTGCAGCAGCAGCTTGGCACGCATGATGCGCTGATCCTCGCGCCAGCGCACGATGCTCACCCCAACCTGATCGCGAAATAAATGGGCCAGTCGCGAAGGGGAAAGAAAAACTAGCTCGGCGAGAGAGTCAATGGAGATTTCTGCCGCAATGTTCTCACTCAACATCTGGCAGGCTTGCTGCACCCGGGGGTCAATGGTCGGCTGCTCGGTCTGGGAGAAAACTTCGTAGCAACGTATCAGCAGACGCTCCAGCAGATTCATCGCTAGCGGTTCCGACATCGGGGTAATCCCCTTGTGGGTCTCAGCAATGGAGACGAAGAGGGCATCAAATTCCCTTACCAGGGCGTCATTGTCGAGGTTGAGCCGCCCTACCCCTTGCATCATCTTGGGCCATTTCAGCCAGTCAGCCCAGTAGGCCCGCGGCCTGAAGTAGACCCAATGGTGATACCATTCCTGCTGTTCGGGGGCGCGAGAATAGTAGTGTGGAACGCCGGGTGGAAAGAGCAGCAGTTCGCCAGGAGCAACCCCGAAGGCATTATCGCCGGAGAAAATTTTCCCTCCCCCCGCCATTGTCATGTTGATTATATAGCCCTTCATTCCACCGGGTCGATCGATGATGAAATCCAGCGGCCCCCCCTGCTCGATGGGAGTCAGTCCCGATACGAGGAAGATATCGAAGGCATAGCCGGGCAACAGGGGATTGAGTTGCTTGGGCTGGTCGCGTTGAATCGGCGGCATATTGAGAAGGAAGGTTCCCGTCAGAACATCGAGAACCGCCATTGTAGGAATGAGCCTCGAAATTCCGCCAGATTTAGCCTCCCGCACGAGCGAAAAGTTAAGCCCGGATCACATTCGTCCGGGCTCTTGTCGATGAATTGGTCACGCTATTCCACGTTGGCCATCACACCTTGGACTTGCGCACCTGCTTGTAGCGATCAAACAGCACGGCGGCGAGCAGGATCAGCCCGCGCACCACATACTGGGCAAACGGCGAGATGTTGAGCAGGTTCATGGCGTTCTCCATCAGCCCCAGGATCAGCACCCCGGCGATGACATAAGAGATCTTGCCGATCCCTCCCTTCATGGACACCCCTCCCAACACACAGGCCGAGATCACCACCAGCTCGAAGCCAATGGAGGTCATGGGCTGCCCCGAGGTCATGCGTGAAGCGAGGATGATCCCCGCCAGCGCCGCGATGAAGCCGGTCATGGTAAAGATGATGATCTTGGTTCGTACCACATTGACCCCTGCCAAGCGGGCAGCTTCCTCGTTGCCTCCCATCGCTAGGGTGTTGCGGCCGAAAGTGGTCTTGTTCAGCAGCAGACCGAACAGCACGAAGCAGATGACTGTGAGCCAGACCGGAGTGGGGATTCCGAGCAAGGCGGAGTTACCGAGGTCGAAGAAGCCCTCTTCCACGATCCCGACTGCCTTACCGTCGGAGATGATGTAACCCATACCACGGGCCATCTGCATGGTCGCGAGTGTGGTGATCAGAGCGTTGATCTTGAACTTGGCCACCACAATACCGTTGATAAAACCGAACAGCACGCCCACTGACAACCCCGCCAGCACCCCCATAGGGATGCTCTCGGTGGCGTTGATAGCGACGGCACAGGTGACGCCCGAGCAGGCCACTACGGAACCGACCGACATGTCAAACTCGCCGGAGGCGAGGCAAAACAGCATGCCACAGGCCACCATGCCGGACATGGAGACGGCCAGCCCCAAGCCCTTCATGTTGATCAGGCTGGCAAAGTTGGGCACTAGGGCAGAGGTCAACAGGAACAGGATGGCAAAGATCACCAGCATGCCGTATTGATCCCAGATGCGCATCAGTTGTGCCTTGGGACTGCTCGCCGTTTCGGCGCCCTGGGCCACGGTGGTAGAGCTAGTTGTAACCATGGTCTTTTTTCCTCGAATAAATAGAGTTAGCGGGTTGGCATGGCCAGATTGAGGGCCTTCACTTCATCGGCCTCGTCATGGGTAAGCTCGCCGGCAATCTTCCCTTCGCGCATCACCAGAATGCGATCAGCCACACCGAGCACCTCGGGCAGCTCGCTCGATACCACCACCACGGCGATGCCTACCTTGGCCAAGTCGTAGATCACGCTGTAGATCTCATTTTTGGCCCCGACATCAATCCCCCTGGTCGGTTCGTCGAGCAGGATCACCTTCATGTCCTCGGAGAGCCAGCGACCCAGGATGGCCTTCTGCTGGTTACCGCCGGAGAGGTTCATGATCGCCTGATCGGGTGATGGGGTCTTGACACGCATATCGCGAATACGCAGCCGGGCGTTGTCGTCTTCCCAGCGCTGATTGATCCAAATACCACCGAACGACTTATGACGCCGAGCGCTGATGTTGATGTTCTCCTGCACCGAGTGGATCGGAATGATGCCGAGCGCCTTGCGATCCTCGGTACAGAGCATGATCCCGCTGCGAATGGCGTCGATGGGGTTGCGGATGGTCATCGGCTTGCCGCACACCTCAATCTCGCCGCAGATCATCCTGTCTGCGCCGAAGATGAGTTTCATCAGTTCGCTGCGGCCAGCCCCGACCAGGCCGAAGATGCCGAGGATCTCACCACGCTTCACCTCGAACGATACCGGTTCGTTTAGGCCTGCCCCCATAAGGCTGCTTACCCTGAGGCCCGTTTCGCCAAGCGGTCGGGGGGCATAGCCATAAATGTCGACAAGCTCGCGCCCCACCATGGTCTTGACCAGTAGATCCCGATCTACCTCGGCCATGGAGGAGAAGGTGCGCACGAACCGGCCGTCCTTGAACACGGTGATGGCATCGCACAACTCGAAGATCTCGTCCATGCGGTGCGAGACGTAGAGGATCACCTTGCCCTCATCGCGCAACTGGCGAATGACCCTGAACAACTGCTCTATCTCACGTGCCGACAGGCTGCTGGTCGGCTCATCGAAGGCGATCACCCTAGCATCCCGGGTCAGCGCCTTGGCGATCTCTACCATCTGCCATTGACCGAGGGACAGGTATTTAAGTGGTGTCTCTGGCGTCACATCCATGCCGAGACGCTCGAGCTGGCGGGCTGCATCACGATAGAGCCGCTCCTTGTCGATGACACCATGGCGGGTCGGCAACTGGCCCAGATAGATGTTCTCGGCCACCGTCATTTCAGGGACCAGATGCAGTTCCTGATAGATGATGGCGATGCCGCTCTCGAGGGCATCCACCGTGCTCTGGAATACCTGCTCCTGGCCGCCAAGTCTCACTGCGCCCCGGGTCGGGGCCTGAAAGCCGCTCAGAATCTTGAGCAGAGTAGACTTGCCGGCACCATTTTCGCCCATCAGGGCGTGAACCGTGCCTTCATTGCAGTCGAACGAGACATCCTGTAAGGCCTTGACCCCCGGAAACTCCTTGCTGATGCCGCAAAATTGCAGATATGGAACTGATTGATTCATTTATCACTCCCGACGGCCGGTGCGGTTTACCGCACC
>NZ_JBFOCL010000050.1:0-81539 GCF_040907785.1 Aeromonas sp. s8 | reverse complement strand
GCACCTACGGTACGGCCACCTTCACGGATAGCGAAACGCAGGCCGTCGTCCATTGCGATCGGAGCAATCAGGGTAACAACCATTTTGATGTTGTCGCCCGGCATTACCATCTCTACGCCTTCCGGCAGTTCGATGGTACCGGTCACGTCGGTAGTACGGAAGTAGAACTGCGGACGGTAGCCTTTGAAGAACGGGGTATGACGGCCACCTTCTTCTTTGGACAGTACGTACACTTCAGATTCGAACTTGGTGTGCGGCTTGATAGAACCCGGCTTGGCCAGTACCTGACCACGCTCTACGTCTTCACGCTTAACACCACGCAGCAGCGCGCCGATGTTCTCACCTGCACGACCTTCGTCCAGCAGCTTGCGGAACATTTCAACACCGGTACAGGTGGTAGAAACGGTATCTTTGATACCAACGATTTCTACGGTCTCACCTACTTTAACGATACCGCGCTCTACACGACCGGTAACTACGGTACCACGGCCAGCGATAGAGAATACGTCTTCGATAGGCATCAGGAACGGCTGGTCAATCGCGCGCTCCGGCTCCGGGATGTAGGTATCCAGGTGGCCAGCCAGCTCGATGATCTTCTCTTCCCACTGAGCGTCGCCTTCCAGCGCTTTCAGCGCGGAACCGCGAACTACCGGCAGGTCATCACCCGGGAAGTCGTATTCGGTCAGCAGTTCACGAACTTCCATCTCTACCAGTTCGAGCAGCTCTTCGTCATCAACCATGTCACACTTGTTCATGAACACGATCATGTACGGGATACCAACCTGACGACCCAGCAGGATGTGCTCACGAGTCTGCGGCATCGGGCCGTCAGTCGCTGCTACTACCAGGATCGCGCCGTCCATCTGGGCAGCACCGGTGATCATGTTTTTAACGTAGTCGGCGTGACCCGGGCAATCTACGTGGGCGTAGTGGCGGGTAGCGGTGTCGTATTCTACGTGGGAGGTGTTGATGGTGATACCACGCTCACGCTCTTCCGGTGCCTTGTCGATCTGGTCGAAGGCGAAAGCTTTACCACCGAAGTGCTTGGCCAGCACGTTGGTGATAGCTGCAGTCAGGGTGGTTTTACCGTGGTCAACGTGGCCGATGGTACCCACGTTAACGTGCGGTTTATTACGCTCAAATTTTTCTTTAGACATGATCGTCCCTCTAAACTAACGCTGAGTACGCGGTGGCAAGCTAACCACAGAACAGTTTATATGATGGATTTGAATCTGGTGGGAAAGAGAGAGGTACTGATGGCTGGTTCGCTTGCCGAACTCACCCTAGGGTGCGGCTCTGCTAACGCCTGAGCCATATCAGCATCTTGGAGCGGGCAGCGGGAATCGAACCCGCATCATCAGCTTGGAAGGCTGAGGTAATAGCCATTATACGATGCCCGCATTTCTCTAACCCAAAGAACTCAAACCGCAGAGAAATATGGTGGAGGGAGAAGGATTCGAACCTTCGAAGGCAGAGCCGTCAGATTTACAGTCTGATCCCTTTGGCCGCTCGGGAACCCCTCCAGACGCCAGATTGTCACAACGGTAATTCTGCTTGCACCCGTTGTGTTTATCGCTTTTGCACGGCAAATAGACGACAGACAGTCAAGCGTCGCGCATTTTATTGTAAGGTTTTGGGGGATGCAACCATTGAACCCGGCAAAATATGCTTTATTGCTGGGAAGTTTGCAAAAAAGCGGGGGCAAACAAGCCAATCCTGCTGCGTCCCTTGTCGCTCCCCCACCCTTGGTGTATGGTCGCCGTGCCCAAGAAACAGTGATGACACCATGACGACAGAGCATAACCCCTATCTGCAATTCACCCGCGAACAATGGGCGTTATTGCGCGATTCGGTCCCCCTGACCCTGACCGAACACGATCTGCAGACCCTGCGCGGGATCAACGAGAAGGTGTCATTGCGGGAAGTGGAAGAGATCTATCTGCCTCTCTCCCGCCTGCTCAATCTCTATGTCAAAGCCAAACAGCGTCGCAGCCGGGTGCTGGAGCAGTTCCTCGGCCAGTCCCGCGGCAAGGGCACTTATATCATCAGCATTGCCGGCAGCGTGGCGGGGGGCAAAAGTACCACAGCCCGTATTCTGCAGGCCTTGCTGGAGCGCTGGCCGGAACATCCGCGGGTGGAGCTGGTCACCACCGACGGCTTCCTCTATCCCAACAAGGTACTGGAAGAGCGCGGCCTGATGCGTCGCAAGGGGTTCCCGGAATCCTACGATATCCGCCATCTGGTGGAATTTGTCGCCAATATCCGCGCCGGTCACGAGAAGGTCGAAGCGCCGGTTTACTCCCACCTTATCTACGACATCATTCCCGATGAGAAAAAGGTGGTGGAGCAGCCGGACATCCTGATCCTGGAAGGGCTCAATGTGCTGCAAAGCGGCATGGACTACCCTCAGGAGCCCCATCGGGTCTTCGTGTCAGACTTTGTCGACTTCTCCATCTATGTGGATGCCGATGCCGAACTGCTGCGTACCTGGTATATCGAACGCTTCCTGAAATTCCGCAGCGGCGCCTTCTCGGATCCCGACTCCTACTTCCATAACTACGCCAAGCTGGCGGAGAGTGAGGCGACCCAGATCGCCAGCAACATCTGGCAAGATATCAACTATCTGAATTTGCAAGAAAATATCCTACCAACGCGTGAGCGAGCCAACCTGATCATGACCAAGGGCCATGAGCACGCCATCGAGCAGATCAAACTGCGCAAATGATGACAGCCATTGCCGGATAACGAAGAGGGGGCTCGCAGGCCCCCTCTTCTGTTTGGCATCATGAGCGGCCTTGCTGACCCTCAGTCGCCCCGGCGCAGGGAGAGCTCGCCCCCCAGATAGAATTTGATCCCTTCGCCTGTCTCCAGCCGCAGGGCGCCGCGATCGTCGATGCCACGGGCGATGCCGCGGATCTCCTGATCCCCCATCAACAAGCGCACCGGGCGACCGGCAAAGTGATCGAGCCGGTTCCAGTCATCGACAAAGCTTGCCAGCCCCTGCTGCTCAAAGGTGTGCAGCGCCCGCTGCAGATGGATGATCATCCGGGCCGCCAGTTGATTGCGATCCACCAGTTCCGGATTGATGTGACGCAGCTCGGCCCAGGCCTGATCGATCTTCCCCCCTTCGCGGGCAGGCATCGCCAGATTGAGACCGATGCCGATCACCAGATGACAGCTGGCCCCGGCGCTACCGCTCATCTCCACCAGTATTCCCGCCAGCTTGCGGCCCTGATAGTAGAGGTCATTCGGCCACTTGAGCTCGACCCCCTGATAACCAAGAGACTCCAGCGCTTCAACCACTGCCACGCCGACCGCCAGACTGAGCCCCATGGCCGCCGCCATGCCTTGTTCGAGTCGCCAGTACATGCTGAGGATCAGCTGGCAACCGAACGGCGAAATCCAGGGTTTGCCACGACGACCGCGCCCGGCTGTCTGACACTCGGCCAGACAGCTCTCGCCGGAGCGCAGCTCATTGACCCGATCCAGCAGGTGTTGGTTGGTCGAGCCGATGACCGGAAAACAGTGCACCGGCGCCATCGGGGCCAGTGCCTGCAAGGTGGCCTGATCATAGAGCGCCATCGGCACCGCCAGCCGGTAGCCCTTGCCGGTCAGGCTAAAGAGATCCAGCCCCAGCTCCTTGAGCGCCGCCATGTGTTTGCTCACCGCCGCCCGGCTGATGCCGAGCTGCTCACCCAGCTGTTCGCCGGAGTGAAACTGGCCGTCGCTAAGCAGGGTGATCAGGGTCTGTCTGATGGGAGTCAACGTCATGAGAGCACCTCGTCGAGCCAGGTTTCACCGTGCGCACCCATAAAGCGCACCTCGTGCTCCAGCACCACACCAAACGTCTGCTCCACGCTATCGCGGACATGAGCCGCCAGCGCGATCAGCTCCATGGCACTGGCCCCCCCCAGATTGACCAGCACCAGCGCCTGCTCCTGATGAACGGCGGCACGGCCAATGGCGAAACCTTTCAGACCGCACTGATCGATGAGCCAGCCCGCCGCCAGCTTGGCCAGCCCTTCTCCGGCCGGATAGCAGGGCATCTGCGGGTAGCGCGACTTGAGCGACTCCGCCAGCGCGGCAGGCACCACCGGATTTTTGAAGAAGCTGCCCGCATTGCCGAGCACGGCGGGATCCGGCAGTTTGGCCATGCGGGTGGCACAGACGGTATCAAAGATGGCCTGCGCCGAAGGCGCGTCACCGAGCGCCGCCAGCGGGCCATAACCCAGCACAGGTTGCCACGCCTTGGGCAGTTTGAGCCCGACGGCAGTGATCAGGTGGGAATCCTGATACTCGTGTTTGAAGATGCTGTCGCGATAACCGAAGCGGCACTCTGCCGCCGCGATCCGTTCAATCTCGCCACTCTGCCAGTTGAACGCCTCGACATAGGAACAGAAGTCGGCCAGCTCAACGCCATAGGCACCGATGTTCTGCACCGGCGCCGCACCGACCGTGCCGGGAATAAGCGCCAGATTCTCCAGCCCGAACCAGCCCTGTTGCAAGGTATGGCGCACCAGCTGATGCCAATCTTCACCGGCCGCCACATGGAGCAACCAGTGATCGCCACCATCTTCAGCGGTAATCCCCTTGAGCCGGTTGAGCACCACCAGGCCGAGAAAATCGGTGGTGAAGAGCATGTTGCTGCCGCCGCCCAGATTGAGGCGTGGCAACTGGTTGAGCTGTGGATCGGCACGCAGGGTCGCCAGATCGGCAACCTGCTCCACCTCGGCCAGCCAGAGGCAGTACGCATCGAGGGCAAGGGTGTTGAGCTTCAACAAGGAGGCGTTGGCATTCAGTTTCATCGGTCTATCCCGGCTTGGTGCAAGGGCGCAGTCTACCTCAAGTTGCCCCATGACGAAAAACCCGAGCCCTTTTCGGGGGAATAGCAGTGGTTTAGAGTAGGCGACTTCAACTGCTGAGGAACAACTCATGAACAACCAGTTTGCCGTCATCGGCCTGGGCCTGTTTGGCAGCGCGCTGTGCGAAGAGCTGCAACGGCAAGATGCCGAAGTACTGGCCATCGATATCGACGAGAGCAAGACCCGGCAAATCGCCGCCCTCTGCAATCACGTTATCGTGGCGGATGCCACCGACGAGGCCACCGTGGCCGAGCTGGGACTGGCCAATTTCGATATCGTCTTCGTTGCCATCGGTGACAACCTGGAGACCAGCATCCTCACCACCCTCGTCTTGAAAGAGGCGGGCGTGAAGAAGGTGTGGGTCAAGGCGCGCGACAAGTTCCACGCCAAGATCCTGCAGAAAGTGGGCGCAGACAAGGTGATCAACCCGGAGTGGGACATGGGCCGCCGGGTCGCCCAGAGCATGCTGGACAACCGGCTGTTCGACTATCTGGAGCTGGGCCACGACATGGTGCTGACCGAGTTCGTGATCGGCCTGCAACAGAACGGCCGGGAACTGGGCGACTTCCACCTGCTGCAACAGAGCGATTTCCAGCTGCTCGCCATCAAGCGTGGTGATGTGCTGCACAACGTGCTGACCGGCAAGATGGAGCTGCAACTGGGCGACATCCTGATCCTGGCGGGCAACAAGCACGCTATCGACCACTGGCTCGAAACCCTATGATCAACTGGCGCAGCAGCTACGCCTTCGCCCTCCATCGGGAGCAGGACTCTCGCTGGAGCGAAGCCCGGCTGATCCTCGGCAGCTTTCTGATCATTCTGCTGATTGGCACCATCTTTCTGGTGCAACCCTCCAGCCACAATGGCGAGGTTACCTTCGTCAACGCCCTGTTTACCGCCACCTCGGCCATCAGCGTGACAGGTCTTGGCGTGGTGGATACAGGCACCGCCTTCACCCTGCAGGGGCAGATTTTTCTGTTGATGCTGATGGAGATCGGCGGTCTGGGCCAGATGACCATGACCCTGCTGCTGATCGCCATCTTCAGCAAGCGGGTCGGCCTACGCCAGCAGGTACTGGCCAAGGAGGCGCTGGGACAGGAGGGCTCGGTCAACATCATTCAGCTGGTCAAACGGATCGTGCTGTTCGCCTTTATCGCCCAATTGATCGGTACCGGCATCATGGCGATCCGCTGGGTGCCCGAGATGGGGTGGGTGCACGGCCTCTATGTCAGCTTCTTCCACGCAGTATCGGCCTTCAACAACGCCGGGTTTTCGCTGTTTGCCAACAACCTCATGGACTATAGGGACGACCCCATCATCAGCCTGACCATCGCCGGTCTGCTGATCCTGGGGGGGATCGGCTTTACTGTCATCGTCGATCTGGTGCGCAACCGCCGCTGGCGCAAGCTCAAGCTGCACAGCAAGCTGATGCTGCTGATGACCCCGGCACTGCTGCTGGCCGGTACCCTGATGTTCTGGCTGCTGGAACACAACAACCCGGGCACCCTCGGCAAGGCCGGTGTCGGTGGCCAGCTGCTGGCGGCCTTCTTCCAGTCTGCCAGTGCCCGTACCGCCGGTTTCAATACCATAGATATAGGGCTGATGACCCCGGCGGCGTTGCTGTTCCTGATGATGTTGATGTTTATCGGTGCCGGTGCCACCTCAACCGGTGGTGGTATCAAAGTCACCACCTTCGCCGTAGTGCTGCTGGCAACCAAGGCGTTTCTGACCAAACGGCCCCATGTCACCGCTTTTGGCCGCACCCTGTCGCCCCAGATCGTGACCCGCTCGCTGGCCATCATCATCGTCAGCACCATGGTGCTGATGCTGGCGATGTTCCTGCTGATGGTGACCGAGGATCTGCCGTTCGACAAAATCATGTTCGAGACCATCTCGGCATTTGCCACCGTTGGCCTCTCCACCGGCATCACCGCCTCCCTGAGCGAGCCGGGCAAGCTGATCCTGGTGCTGGTGATGATCTGCGGCCGTCTCGGCCCCCTCACCCTGGCCTTTATGCTGGCCCGCCCGGTCGAGACCCGCATCCGTTATCCGGAAGAGAACGTCTATACCGGATGATTACAAAAACAATGAAAAGAGCGGCAAAATTGCCGCTCTTTTTCTACTAATCACACTGAAATCCATTACTTCACCATTTTTTCCCATCTTGATACCAATTCGCGCCCTACCGGTTTAGAAGGAGCTAATGTGGCTTGTTTTTTGCCCCTTTTAGCTACTGAAGCTCCGCTCTTGCGTTTGGTAAAACGCCGCTTGCCGGCACCCGACGCCTCCTTGGGCAGGGCGCTGAAGCTGGCGCCTGAGTCCTGCCGCGCCCCTTCAATCAGGCCGTTGAGCTGCTCGGTGAGTGGACCCATAAACTGCTGGTAGCTGCCGTGGCGCTCGGCGATCTGGCCGAGGCTCTGCTCCCACAGCGCCGTCATATCCGGCGTGGTGGCGGTGGCAGGCAGCGCCTGCACCAGCGCCCGCCCGGTCGGGGTCGCCTTGATGCTCTTGCCCTGACGCACCAGAAAGCGGCGCTTGAACAGCAGGTCGATAATGCCCGCCCGGGTCGCTTCTGTGCCGAGACCATCGGTGTCGCGCAGGGTCTTGCGGATCTCGGGATCCTGCACATAGCGGGCGATGCCGGTCATGGCCGCCAGCAGGGTGGCATCGGTGAACGACTTGGGCGGCTGGGTCATCTTCTCCTGCAGTTCGCCCCGCTCGCACAGCAGTTGCTCTCCCTCTTTCAGGGCAGGCAGCGTGCCCGCTTTCTCTTCGTCGTCATCCTCCTCCACTCCGAGCAGCGCCTTCCAGCCCGCCTTGAGGATACGCCGCGCCTTGGCCTGAAACAGACCACCGGCGATGCGCAGCAGCACCTTGCTGTCGTTGTATTCGAACGGGGGATAGAACTGCAGCAGATACTGTCGGGCAATCAGGCCATAGAGCTTCGCCTCGTCGGCCCCCAGCGTGGCGGGGTTGCCCTGCTTCTCGGTGGGGATGATGGCGTGGTGGGCATCCACCTTGCTATCGTTCCACGCCTTGCTGCGGATCTTGCCGTCTGCCTCGCTCACCGCCTTGGCCAGCGCAGGCGCTGTGGCGGCGATGGCACCGCGCACCTGTTCGGCCCGCTTGAAATGGTCGGTCGGCAGATAGCGGCTATCGGAGCGCGGATAGGTGATGAGCTTGTGACGCTCGTAGAGGCTCTGGCAGATGTCGAGCACCCGCTTGGCATCCATACCGAACCGTTTGGCGGCATCGATCTGCAGGCTGGAGAGGTTGTAGGGCAGCGGCGCCGCCTGCTTGCGGGCCTGCTCTTCCACCGATTCGACCTGAGCGGGCTGGCCGTTGATCCGGCTCACCACCTTGTCGGCCAGCGCCCGGTTGAGCACCCGCCCCTCCTCATCCTGCCACGGCAGACAGGCTTCCGATGGCAGCCACTTGGCGGTGAAACGCTCGTTGCTATCGGTCAACAGATGGGCCAGCACCTCGTAGAAGGGTTTGGGCACGAAGGCCTCGATCTCGAGATCCCGCCGCACCACCAGCCCCAGCAGCGGGGTCTGCACCCGGCCAACCGAGAGCAGCTCGCTGCAACCGGCCTTGCGGCCGAGCAGGGTATAGGCGCGGGTCATGTTGATGCCGTAGAGCCAGTCGGCCCGACTGCGGGCCAGCGCCGAGACTGCCAGCGGCACGAACTCCTTGTTATCCCTCAGTTTGTCGAGGGCGCGGCGCACCGCGGGCGGGTTGAGATCGCTGATGAGGCAGCGCTGCACCGGCTTGGTTTTCGGGTAGCCGAGAAAGTCGATCACCTCATCCACCAGCAACTGCCCTTCCCGATCCGGGTCACCGGCGTTGACCACGCAGTCCGCCTGCTTGATCAGCCGCTTGATGACGGTGAGCTGGGTTTTGGTCTTGGGCTTGGCCACCAGCTGCCACTGGGCGGGGATGATGGGGAGATGCTCCATCCGCCACTGCTTGAAGGCGGCGTCATAGGCATCGGGCTCGGCCTGCTCCAGCAGATGGCCGATGCACCAAGTGACCACATCCCCCTGGGCTGTTTCGATAAAACCGTCGCCCTTCTTGTGGGGCTTGGGCAGGGCATCGGCAATGGCGCGGCCCAGCGTGGGCTTCTCGGCGATAAAGAGTCGCATCGGTGGCTACCTGCAATACTGTATATGCAGACAGTATACAACTGCCACCGCGAAAGCCAAACTGCCCCTATTCGTCGAACGGGTGATCGTGGATGGCGGCAAACAGCCGCGCCTGATTGAGCAACGGCGCATAGTGGAAGGCGTTTTCGCCATCTTCCGCCAGCAGATAGTCGGTCAGCTGTTCGCGCACCGCCTCTTGCAGGGTCTCCAGCTTCCACGGCTTGGCGAGGTAGTAGTGCAACCCGCCGCGATTGACCGCTTCGACGGTGGCCTCCAGCCCGGCTTGTCCGGTCAGCAGCAATTTGCGGCTGGCACGGGTGGAGGCTCGCCGGTTCAGCTCCACCAGAAAATCGACCCCCAGGGTTCCCGGCATGATGTGGTCACAGAGGATCAGCGCCAGCTTGTTGCCGTCGCGCTCCCACTCCTCCACCACCGCTCGCGCCTCATCGACGCTCTCGGCGGCTTCCAGTTCGAAGTGGGAACTGAACGGGGCGAGATCGTGGATCACCGCATCCAGCACCTCCCGCTCATCGTCCACACACAGGATCAGATAGTGTTTGTTCATTGCTCCTCCTTGGCGACATGGTTTGGCACGCCGCGCGATTGATGCTGGCGACGGCTCAGGCCGCATGCTCCTTGTTGTGATGAGGTTCGCCCCCGTAACCGGCCTGCCCCATGCCGTCCAGCGGCAGACAGACCCGCATCCGGGTGTAGCGGCCCGACGCCGAGTCCACCTCAATCCGGCCGTGGTGCTGTTGCACTATCTGCAGCGAAACGCTCAGACCAATCCCGAGGCCGAAATGGCCCTCCCGCTTGGTGGTGAAGTTGAGATCGAAGATCCGCTGCCACAGCTCGGGCTCGATGCCGCAACCGCTATCCTCGATCTCTACCATGACCCACTCGGGATCCAGCAACCCGGTGCGAATGGTGAGCCGTCCCGGGCCGCTCATGGCATCCAGACTGTTGGCGATGAGGTTGGTCCACACCTGTTGCAGGGCGATGGGGTGACAGCGCACCAGCGGCAACGGCTGGTACTCCTTGCAGAGCTCATGATGCTTGAGGCGGTTTTCGAAAATCATCAAGGTATCTTCCAGCCCCTCGTGCAGGTCCACCAGAGAGGGCTCGGCCCGATCCTGCCGGGCATACTGCTTGAGGCTCTTGACCAGATCGCCGATGCGACGGGCACACACTTCGATATTGCGCAGGAAGCTGCCGGTCTGCTGGAACAGCTCCAGCCGGGAGAGCAGCGCCTCCCGCTCGTCGGCAGTGCGGCTGGCAAACCAGCGTTGCCAGTTCAGCTCGTCATCCAGATTCATCTGTACCGCCAGCCGCGCCTGCTGGCGATCACCAAAGCGCCCCTCAGCCTGCCGGGTCTTGTCACGGATCTCGCTGGTCGAGACCGGCTGGGAGGAGAGCGCCTGACAGAGGGTCTGGTTGCCCAGCCCCTTGATGGGTGCTGGCAGCTCGAGATTGACCAGATCGGGGATGGCGGCCCGCAGGGTCTCGCTGCCACGGATAATAGCCGCCACCGGGTTGTTCAGCTCGTGGGCGACACCGGCCACCAGCTGACCCAGCATCGCCATCTTTTCGCTCTCCACCAGCTGGGCGTGAGCGGCATCGAGGGAGTTGAGGGTCTGTTGCAGCCGCATCTCGGTACGGATGCTGTTTTGCAGGCGGCGGTTGAAGTGGCGCAGCAGCAGGTTGGTAAAGGAGGGGAGCAGTTCGCTGCGCGCCTGCATCACCCGGGAGAATTGCAGCTTGTCGAGCTTGATCACCTCGGCACCGGTCAGAGTCACGCCGGTGGTGAAGGCGGGTTCGCCGGTCACGAAGGACATGCCCCCCACCAGCGAACCGGTACGGTAGTGCACCACCTCCTGATCGATCCCCTGCTCGTCCCGCTTGCGCAGCACCACCTCCCCCTTGGCGATAAACCAGAGGAAGCTGTTGGGCTCCCCCTCGCGGGTCAGCACATGGCCCGGGCTGTAGTGGCGGCAGACCCGCTCCTCGTCATTGCCCTCGAAAAACTGGTAGAGGCCGTCGATCACCACCCGGGAGAGTTCTTCATCGCTGCAGTGGGTGTAATCCATAAAGCCCTGCCGATAGGCAGCCAACTGGCGATCGACGTGGGCTCGCAGCAGCTTCTGGTTGTCGAGCACTGCGGCATAGCTCAGCAGGTCCGCATCGGGACGTTGCAATACAAAGTGGCTGGCCTGCTCGATCACCGCCCGGCGCAGGCTGCCATCGCGCCAGGGGCGTTGCAGGTAGTAGTCGAGACGACCGAGGTTCACTGCCTCGATGATCGATTTCATCTCCGGCTGGCTGCCGAGCAGGATCTTGCGGCACGCCTCGTGACGGCTGCCGAGGCGGATCAGAAAATCGGCCCCTCTCCCATCCCCTAGCTCGCTGTCACACACCACTACGGCGGGTGGCTGCCCCTTGCGATCCAGCTCGTCCAAGGCCAGCTCCGCCGACCCCTGACCGACCACCACCACCAACGCGAAATGGCCGAGCAGCGGAGCCAACTCCTGTTCGAATTCGGCCAGCAGTTGCACGTTGGCGGCGACACACAGCAGTGAGAAAGGGCTCATCAGCGACACTCCGTTGAGGCTCACTGCTCACTATATCAGCGAATCTTGTGGGGTTTTGCGAGGGGGCTAACAGCTGTCGCGGAAAGTGCACAAATAGATAAAACAGAAAACAAATGAATTTAATTCGACAATTATGTCAATAACAAAACAAAAGACAAAATGTGACAACAATCAAAAATATAAACCATGATGGAGGTCAACGCCTTATCCCTGTCATTACTACTACTATTGGACTAGTACTATGTAGGTAATTATTGACCGTAGGAAAACGCCGCCATGATTGGAAAACTGATAAGAAAAACCTGGTTCTGGCTCCTGCTGCTCGGGGCCCTGCTGGGTGTCGCGGCACTGGGTGTCACCGTGACCGTGCTGCACAAGACCAGCTCCACCGAATTCTGCGTCTCCTGCCACTCCATGCAGACTCCGCTCGCCGAGTATCAGGGCAGTGTCCACTTCCAGAACACCAAAGGGATCCGCGCCGAGTGCGCCGACTGCCACATCCCGGGCGACCCCACCTCCTACCTG
This sequence comes from Aeromonas sp. s8, assembly GCF_040907785.1. Lineage (NCBI taxonomy): Bacteria > Pseudomonadati > Pseudomonadota > Gammaproteobacteria > Aeromonadales > Aeromonadaceae > Aeromonas > Aeromonas sp. s8. The sequence goes on along the minus strand of NZ_JBFOCL010000050.1, from coordinate 69,419 downwards.
TGGACCAAAATCCGCGCCGTGAAGGATATCTATCACGAGGCGATCGGCACCCTGGATACCCCGGAAAAGTATGAAGCCCACAAGCTGCGGATGGCCCAGTCCGTCTGGGACGAGCTGAAAGCCAACGACTCCGCCACCTGCCGCAGCTGCCACAGCTACGAGGCGATGGACATTCTGGCCCAGCGCCCCAATGCCCGCGCCGAGCACCCGGTCGCCATCAAGGAGGGCCAGACCTGTATCGACTGCCACCGCGGTGTCGCCCACATCATGCCTGACATGAGCGGCCTGGCTGCCGCCGGTGCCAGCGAGCTGGCGCAGGCTGCGGCCCAGACCCCGGCCAACGTCACCACCCGTTACGCCATCGCCACCACCCCGCTGTTCCTCGATGCCGCCGCCAAGACCGACGAAGGCACCCTGATGCCCTCCACCAAGGTGGAAGTGCTTGCCAACGAAAACGGCCGCGCCAAGGTGCAGATCGAAGGCTGGCAACAGGATGGTGTGAGCGAAGTATTCTACGCCGCACCGGGCAAACGGATCCTCAGCGTACTGGTCGGCGATGCCGCCAAGAAAGCGCTGGTCACCGGCCAGAGCGAAACCGACAGCGCCACCAACCTCACCTGGCATCAGGTCAAGCTGACCGCCTGGGTCGACCAGAGCCAGCTCATCGGCGATCAGGGCAAGCTGTGGCAATACGCCTCCACCCTGATGTCCAACAACTGTACCGGCTGCCACGGCCTCACCGCGCTGGATCACTTCAATGCCAACCAGTGGATCGGCGTCATCAAGGGGATGGAATCTCGTACCTCCCTGACCCCGGAACAGGCTCGTATGTTGACCCAGTATGTCCAGAAACACGCCAGTGACATGAGCGCGGCCCACTAAGGCTGGCACAGAGGAAAACCGTTATGACTTTTTTCAATGACAAGAAGACCAATCTGTCCCGCCGCAACCTGCTCAAGGGGCTCGGCGCCTGCGCAGCCCTGCCCCTGCTCGGCGGCATTTTTCCCAAGAGTGCGCTGGCGCAAGCCATCAGCACCGCATTGAGTCAGTTCCCGACCCTGGTGCCCGCCCAGAAGGGCATTCTGACCGGCGCCCACTGGGGTGCTTTCGAGGCGATCGTCGAAGATGGCCGCATGGTGCGCGTTCAGCCGGTGGCCGATGATCCGGCGCCAAACGATCTCATCGACATGGCGCCGTTCCAGGTCCACGCCAAGAACCGCATCAAATACCCCATGGTACGCAAGAGCTGGCTGGAGCATGGCCCGGGCGCCAAGCCCGAGCTGCGCGGTACCGACGAGTGGGTACGAGTGAGCTGGGACAAGGCGATCGAACTGGTGGCCGGCGAGATCCAGCGGGTTCAGAGTGACTTCGGTCCGCAGGCGATCCACGCCGGTTCCTATGGCTGGAAAAGCGTCGGCATGTTCCACAACAGCCGTACCCTGCTGCACCGCCTGATGAACCTCTCCGGCGGTTTCACCGGTTATGCCGGTGACTACTCCACCGGCGCGGCTCAGGTGATCATGTCCCACGTGATGGGTTCCATCGAGGTGTACGAGCAGCAGACCGCCTGGCCCAACGTGGTGGAGAACGCCGAACTGGTGGTGCTGTGGGGGGTCAACGCCCAGGTGACCCTGAAGAACAGCTGGAACATGCCGGATCATGAAGGTCAGGCCGGCTTCATGGCGCTGAAAGAGAAGGGCACCCGCGTCATCAGCATCGACCCCATCTACAACGAGACCGCCAAGCTGGTCGGTGCCGAGTGGATTGCGCCGAACGCCTACACCGACGTGGCCATGATGCTGGGGGTGGCCCACACCCTCTACAGCGAGAAGAAGCACGATCAGGCCTTCCTCGATCGCTACACCGTCGGCTTCGACAAGTTCCTGAACTACCTGCTCGGCAAGGATGACGGTCAGCCGAAGAGCGCCGAGTGGGCGAGCAGCGTCTGCGGCGTCGATGCCAAGGTGATCCGCCAGCTGGCCCTCGACATGGCCGCCAAACGCACCATGATCATGGCCGGTTGGGGGATGCAGCGTCAGCAGCACGGCGAACAGCCGAACTGGATGCTGGTGACTCTGGCCTCCATGCTGGGCCAGATCGGCCTGCCGGGCGGCGGCTACGGCTTCAGCTACCACTACTCCTCCGGTGGCAGCCCCACCGCCAAGGGTGGCATTCTGGCCGGTATCTCCGCCGGCAACGCACCGAAGAACAGCCCGGCACCGATCCCGGTGGCCCGCATTGCCGACTGTCTCGCCAACCCGGGCAAGACCATCGACTTCAACGGCCGCAAGGTGACCTATCCGGACATCAAGCTGGTCTACGTGGCAGGCGGCAACCCCTTCCACCACCATCAGGACACCAACAACCTGCTGCAAGCGTGGCGCAAGCCTCAGACCGTGATCGTTCACGAGCCTTACTGGACCGCTACCGCCAAGCACGCCGATATCGTGCTGCCGGTCACCACCAGCTACGAGCGCAACGATCTGGAAATGGGCGGCGACTACTCCCAGCGCTATGTGTTCCCGATGCACCAGTGCGTACCGCCCCAGTTTGAAGCCCGCAACGACTTCGACATCTTCAGCGCCATCGCCGCCAAACTGGGTGTGCAGGAGCAGTACACCGAAGGCAAAGACGAGATGTTGTGGCTCAAGCAGATGTACGACGGCATGGCAGCGCAGGCCCGCGGCGCCCGCGTGGCGCTGCCGCCGTTCAACATGTTCTGGGAATCCAACAACTACATCCGCTTCCCGATCCCCGAGGCCAACCGCCAGTGGATCCGTCACGCCGATTTTCGCGAGAACCCGCTGCTCAACCCGCTCGGCACCCCGTCCGGCAAGATCGAGATTTTCTCCAACACGGTAGCCGGGATGGGTTATGCCGACTGCGCCGGCCATCCCAAGTGGTATGAGCCCAAGGAGTGGGTGAAGAGCGAGGTGGCGGCGCGCTATCCGCTGTCGCTCAACACCTCCCACCCGACCCAGCGGCTGCACTCCCAGCTCGACAACACCCCGCTGCGGGACAAGTTCGCCATCGCCGACCGCGAGGCGATCATGATCCATCCGCTGGACGCCAAGGCTCGTGGCATCGCCCATGGGGATCTGGTGCGTGCCTTCAACGAGCGCGGCCAGATCCTGGTGGGCGCCCTGCTCTCCGAGGATGTGCGCCAAGGGGTGGTGCGGATCTGCGAAGGGGCCTGGTATGACCCAGCCAAGCCGGGCGAAGCGGGCAGCATCTGCAAGAACGGCAACGTCAACTGCCTCACCTTCGACGAAGGCTCGTCCAGTCTGGCGCAAGGCAACTGCGGCCACATGGCCCAGCTGCAGATCGAGAAGTACACAGGCCCGGTGCTGGCCAACACCGCCCACGCGGTACCGGCCAACGGCTAAGGCTATTGCCACCCAATAAAAACGGCGCCATCAAGGCGCCGTTTCTTTATATGTCTGCCAAAGCGCAGGCATGGTCGGGACGGGTTTAGAACTCCCCCTCCTCCATATACTCCTGCGCGCACTCAACTAGCTGCGGCCACAGCTCTTCCGGCACCCAGGCGTCCGGATCATCTTCATCGCCATCGTATTGGCTCCAGAAGTAACGGCGCAGGCCGGAGGCAAACTCGTCGCTGATCTCGGCCAGCTCCGAGAGCGGCCCCAACCAGGCGATGCGACGCAGGCCGGAGGCGAGATCGTTGATGGCATCCATCAGGGTGCGATCGTCGAAGCTCTGCTCCACCAGCAGGGTGAAGCGCTCGCGCGCCTGCTCGGTCTGCTCCTCGTCCAGCTCGCCCACATCGGCCAGCAGGTCGACAAAATCTTCCAGCAGGAACGCGATCAGGCCATCCCTGTCTTCAAACCACTGGATCTGGGCGCCCTTGACCCCCAGCACAGAGGCATCAAACGAATCGTCAAGGTGACACAGTGCCCACGGATCGTCGGTCATGCTTCTCTTCCTCAGGCTAAAACAAATGCCATATGTTATGCCTAGCTCTCGACTCTTGCCACCTTGGGCAACGAGAGGGAGGCGGCCAGACCGCCCAGTTCGGCGCGGCCCATGATGAAACTGCCCCGATAGGCTTCCGCCAGATCGGAGACGATATTGAGGCCCAGGCCCGAGCCCGGCACCTTCTCGTCGAGCCGCACCCCGCGCAGCACCGCCTTGGCAATCTGATCTTCGCTCATGCCGGGGCCGTCATCCTCGATACGCAGGGTGATCCAGCCCCCCAGCTCGGCGCTGGAGATGCGCAACTCGCTGGCTGACCACTTGAAGGCGTTCTCCAGCAAATTGCCCACCATCTCGTCGAAATCCTGCTCCTCCACCCCGACCGCCAGATTGGCGGGCACTTGCAGATCCACCGTCTTGCCCGGATAGAGGCGGGAGAAGGCGCGGCAGATATACTCTACCCGCGCCCGCACCGGGGTCGAGACCCCGAGGATCTTGGCGGCGCCGGTCACCCGCGCCTTGCCGAGGTGGTAATCGATGTGGCGCTGGATCTGGTCGAGCTGCTCGCCGATGGCGGCCTGATCCTCCGGCGGCAACTGGGCCACCTGATTGCGCATGATGCTGAGCGGCGTCTTGAGGGCGTGGGCCAGATTGCCGGTGTGGGATCGCGCCCGCTGCAGCAGCTCGCCGTAGTGGTGCAGCAGCCGGTTGATATCCTCCACCAGCGGCTGGATCTCCAGCGGATAGCGCAGCCGGAAGCCCTCCTGATGGCCCTCGTGAACCCGCCCCAGTTCACGGCGCAGCAGGTGCAGCGGCCGCAAGCCGTAGACGATCTGGAACATGAAGCCGAGCACCAGACCGGCGGCGGCAAAGCCGAGACCGAGGAACAGGCTGATCCGGGTCTTGTTGAGGGTCTGGGTCAGGGCGCTGCTGTCCTTGGCCATCACCAGAGTGAACACCCGATCCGAGCCTGGTAGCAGTACGGTACGGGTCATGATCAGCAGCGGCTCCTTGTTGGGCCCCTTGCCGACGAAGAGGTCGGGATCGCCAAACGCCGACTTGAGGCCGTCGCTCTTCAGGTTGGTATCCCACAGGGAGCGGGAGCGCCCCACCACATCGCGGCCCAGTTCCAGCTGCCAGTAGTAGCCGGAGTAGGGTTGATTGAAACGGGGATCGGAGAGGGAGCCGGTGACCACCGGCAGGCCGGTTTTGGCCACTTCCAGCCGGGAGAGCAGATCATAGAGCTGCAGGCGCAGACCGTCGGCCTCCGCCTCCTGCCAGTAGTTGCGCATCATGGTCTGCAAGCTGAAACCTGTGGCGAATAGAAACAGCCCGCACCACACCAGCGCGATGGCGACCAGTCGCCCCCGCAGGGTTCTGACCAGCCTCATTCGTTGATCCGGTACCCGAGGCCGCGCACTGTCTCAATCAGATCGGGGTTGGTTTTCTTGCGGATCCGGCCGATGAACACCTCCACGGTATTGGAGTCGCGGTCAAAATCCTGAGCGTAGATGTGGTCGATCAGCTCGCTGCGCGACACCACCTTGCCCCTGTGCTGCATCAGGTAACCCAGCACCCGGAACTCGTGGGCAGTCAGCTTGATGGGAGTCCCTTCGTACCACACCTGCGACGCCGCCATGTCGAGCCGCACTCCGCCGATCTCCAGAATGGAGCTGGCGTTGCCTGCCGCCCGGCGCACCAGCGCATGGACTCGCGCCACCAGCTCGGCCACCTGGAACGGCTTGGTGAGGTAGTCATCGGCACCGGCGTTGAGCCCCTCGATCTTCTCGTGCAGCTGGCCACGGGCGGTCAGCACCAGCACCGGGGTATCGATCCCCTTGCTGCGCCACTCTTTCAGCACGCTCAGGCCATCGCGCCCCGGCAGGCCGAGGTCGAGAATGATGGCATCGTAAGGTTCGGTCTCGCCGAGAAAACCGGCCTCGTTGCCATCGTGGCAGAGGTCGGTGACAAAGCCGGAGAGGCGCAGCTGTTCGGCCAACTGGCCAGCCAGAATTTTTTCGTCTTCAACAATCAGAATTCGCATGAACAGGCTTCCACACAGGGGTTATTCATCATCCTCGACCGGGGGCTTTGGAGGTTCGAACAACCGCTCCAGATGGTGGCCCTTGGCCCACACCAGCTCAAGGTTGTCGGCCCGATAGGCTACCTTGATCACGCTGTTTTCCCGATCGATGACTCGCAGTTCATAGAGCCAGATACCATCCTCTTCCCCCAGATCCACCCGCAACACCCGCACCGGCAATCTGGCCGCCACCTCCATCATTTCATGGAAGGGCCGAACCCGTCCCTCATGGACAGCTTGCTGCAGCATGGCTTCATCAGGCGTGACAGCCTGTGCCAGCAACGGCAGCAATAACCCAAGCAGAGGGAGCGCTCTATTCATGGATGATTCATCTCCAAAAACCTAACATAATGGCGTTTATAGTCTGCCAGCCATGAATCCGGAATGAATATGATCCCGCGCAGTTTCCTGCTAATCCTTTGTCTGTTGAGTGCCACAAGCTGGGCGGCCCAGAGCCGTCTCGACATGGCCGGGCTGGTCAAACTCCTGCTGGCGCAAGGGTATCACGACATTCGGGAAGTGGAGCTGGAAGGGGACAAATTCGAGGTCAAAACCCTCAATCGCCAGGATCAGAAGGTGCATCTCATCGTCGATGCCTACACTGGCGAGATCAAACAACAAGAGGCCGATTAGGCCTCTTTTGCATTCCAGCGTCCCCGCCAGGGACGCAGCAGCTTCTCCCGCCTCGGCCAGAGCAGGGCGCAGACCAGCAGCAGGTAGATGAGGGGCTCCCCCCAACCACTCTTGAGCGACCACCAGTAGTGCACCGGCACCAGCAGGGCGATGGCATAGACCCAGTTGTGCAGCTTCTGCCATGCGGCGCCCATGCGGCGCTGCAATACGGGCAGCGAGGTGATGCTGAGGGCGGCCAGCAGCAACAGGGCCACCATCCCCACCACGATATAACTGCGCTTGACCAGCTCGCCGCCAATCAGACCCCAGTCAAACTGCAGATCCAGCCCCAGCCACGCCATAAAGTGGAGCAGCGCCCAGGCAAAACACCAGAGCCCGAGGGGGCGACGCAGCTTGATAAGCTGCCCCTGCCGCCAGCGCTTGGCCAGCGGCGACACCAGCAGGGTGAGCAGCAGCAGGTGGAGCGCTCCCTTGCCGAGGTAGTGGATAAGCTCGGGCACCGGATCGCCCCCCAGCAGACCTGCCGGAATGGCAAAAACCAGCCAGAGCAGGAAGCCGAGGGAGCCCAGATGCACCAGCGCCCGCAGGCCGCTGATATGGGCCGGTTTCAATCTCAGTACCATTGGCGCAGATCCATCCCCTGATAGAGCGAGGCGACTTCGTCACCATAGCCGTTGAACATCAGGGTCGGCTGACGCTTGGCGCCAAACACTCCGCCCTCACCGATGAAACGCTCGCTGGCCTGACTCCAGCGCGGGTGATCCACCTGCGGATTGACGTTGGCGTAGAAGCCATATTCGTTGGGTGCCAGCAGGTTCCAGGTGGTCGGCGGCATCTCCTCTACCAGCCGGATCGAGACGATGCTCTTGATGCTCTTGAAGCCGTACTTCCATGGCACCACCAAGCGGATCGGCGCGCCATTCTGGGCGGGCAGGGTCTTGCCATAGAGCCCCATCGCAAGGAAAGAAAGAGGGTGCATCGCCTCGTCGATACGCAACCCTTCGACGTAGGGATACTCTATACCGCCCCCCAGACTGGAGGCCTGCCCCGGCAGCTGTTTCGGATCGAACAGGGTCTCGAAGGCGACAAACTTGGCGCGGCTGGTCGGTTCGGCACGGCGGATGATCTCGGCCAGCGAGATGCCGTTCCAGGGCAGCACCATCGACCAGGCTTCGACGCAGCGCAGCCGGTAGATCCGCTCCTCCAGCTCGGTTTTGTTGATGAGATCCCACACATCCAGAGTGAAGGGCTTGGCCACCTCCCCCTCCACCTTGAGGGTCCAGGGTTCGGGCTTTAGGTAATGGCCGTTGCGAGCCGGGTCGGACTTGTCGGTGCCCAGTTCATAGAAGTTGTTGTAACTGGTGGCCTTCTCTTCCGGTGTCAGCACCAGATTGGCCGGACGCTCGGCAGGCTTGCTGTTAAGCGGCCTGGTGGCTAATTGGGGAGCATCCTCTTTACCGCGCAGCAGATCGAGTACACCGGCCTGAGTGGGAAACGCCAGGGTGGCTGCGCCCAGACCCAGCCCTTTGAGAATAAGGCGGCGGTCCTGATAGACGGCTTCCGGGGTGACATTCTGTTCGGTGAGGGGGTGGGCGGTACGACGCTTGATCAACATGAAAAACTCCCGGGGCTGAGTGAGGCAGTATGGATAAGACCCGCCCCGGCAGATTTTTATTTCACACAAATTTACATCATGTGGTGCAGGGGCAGTGCCTTGGCCATGGTGCCGACCAGAAACAGGACTACGAACACCAGCAGGGGAACGATCACATTTGGCGCCATCAGACTCACTCCATGAGCAGGACAGGGCCTCTAACTATGGCCGACTGTCAGGCCGGTCACCAATGAATTTTTTTCGCGAGCGCAAGCGTATTCCTGAGTTGAAAAGGGTGATGAAGATCACACACAATTCGGCCCCCGCTTGCCGCCCCGATTGCCGGGGGTAGGCTGCCCATTTTGCGAAGCCAACTGAAGAGTCGCCCCATGAGCCCACTGATCGCCATCGCCATCACCACTGGAATTCTCTCCGCCGTCTGGGGCTGGATTGCCGTCGCGTTCGGCCTTATCTCCTGGGTCGGCTTTCTCGGCTGCACCAGCTATTTCGCGTCAAGCGGTGGCTACAAGGCGCTGCTGCAGACCATCTTCTGCAACACCAGCGGCATGCTGTGGGCTCTACTGCTGATCCATGGCGACAGTCTATGGGGGGCGGGCGTGGCGGGTTATGTGATGACGGGGGTGGTCGCAACCCTGATGTGCGTACAGGCCAAGCAGCAGTGGCTCGGCTACATTCCCGGCACCTTTGCCGGTTGCTGTGCCACCTTCGGGGCGGCTGGCGAGTGGCGGCTGATCCTGCCCTCCCTCATCATTGGCGCCTTGTTCGGTTACCTGATGAAGGCGAGCGGCCTCTGGCTCTCCCATAAAACTCAAAAAGCCGATGCCGCTCCGGCGGTGGTTGATCCCGCCTGATTTATCCCTTCGATTTGAAGTTTGCAGCTTCGATACCGTGCCGATTCAATAACTTGTAAAAATCGGTACGGTTTCTGCCCGCCATGTTGGCCGCCAGGGTCACGTTGCCCTCGGTGGTGCGCAGCAAACGGATCAGATACTCCTTCTCGAATTCGGCCCGCGCCTCGTTGAACGAGGGGATGCCGCCGCCACCACCGCTCAGGGCGGACTCCACCATGGAGACCCCGATCACCGGGCTGCAACAGAGGCTGGCGAGCTGCTCCACCACGTTGCAGAGCTGGCGCACGTTGCCGGGCCAGGCAGCGGCCGCCAGCATCGCCAGCGACTCGGGCGAAAAACCCATGGCGGCGCAGTCGCTGTGGCGGCTACGGTAATCGTCGAGCGCCTGACGGGCCAGCAGGGGGATATCCTCGCTGCGGGCACTGAGAGACGGCAAGGTGATATTGGCGACGTTGAGACGGTAGAAGAGATCTTCCCGAAAGCGCCCCTCCTCCATCGCCTTGACCAGATCCTGATGGCTGGAGCTGAGCACCCTCACCTCCGGCGTGCCCTGACCATACTCCTCCATCACCTGCAGCAGCTTGGCCTGCAGGGATTCGGAGAGGCTGCCAATCTCGTCGAGAAACAGGGTCGCCCCCTTGGCCTGCTCGAACAACCCTGACTGGCCATCTTCACCAAACAGCTGCAAGTCGAGTGACGCCCACGGAATGGCGGCACAGTTGATGGTATGGAGCGGCTTGTCGCGCCGCTGGCTGGCCTGGTGCAGCGCCTGCGCCATCGCCCCCTTGCCGGAGCCTGACGGCCCCATGATCAGCACCGGCACCTCCATGGTCGCAATGCTGTGGGCCTGGATCAGCAGCTGTTCCAGCTGGGGATTGCGGGTCAGGATCAGCGACTGCCACTCCTGCTGCTGTTTCGGCCGCGTCAGGCTCAGCGCATGTTCGATGGTGGCGAACAGCTCATCCTTGTTGATGGGTTTGGTCAGAAAGCTGAAGACGCCGGAGCGGGTCGCCTGAATGGCGTCCGGGATGGTGCCGTGGGCGGTCATGATGATCACCGGCAACCCCAGCCACTGGGCCTGGATCCGCTCGAACAGCGCCAGACCGTCCATGCCGGCCATCCGCAGATCGCTCAGCACCAGATCGGCCCGTTGCTGACGCAACCGGTCGAGGGCCCCTTCCGCACTGTCGGCGGTATCCACTTCATAACCCTGACTGCGCAGCCGCATGCTCATCAGTTTGAGCAGGCTGACGTCGTCATCCACCAACAGGATCCGGCTCATGGTATTACCTCACGATTCTCGTTCAGCTTGCGCTGGTTGAGCTGGTCGTCGATAGCGGTCAGCTGCTCGATCTGGCGGCGCAGCCGCTGGATCTCCTGACTCTGGTCATCGCGACGGCTGTCGCGAGCCAGCAGCTGCTCGCCGAGGGCGATCCAGCTGCGCAAAAAGGCCTGCGCATCGAGACCCAGTTCGGGCAGCATCTGCTTCAGGCGCGCCAGACCGGCGGTGCGATTGGCCACAGATTCGGCGGGGTGGGAGTCCACCATGGCCAGACTGACCCGGCTCTCCAGATCGTCGGCCCCTTTCAGACGCTGACGCTCCTGCACCCGTTGCTGGGGGTGACTGGCCAGCAGCCAATCGGAGTATTGCAGACGCACCTGCATCTCCTTGCTGGCAAACTCCATCCGCTTGGCAAAAGCGATATCGGAGGACTCCCGCTCTGCCTGTTGCGGCAGCAAGGAGCAACCCGCGAGCAGCCCTGCCATCAGAGCTGGAAATACGCGTTGTATCTTCATAGTCCTCATTTCAACGTCAACCTGAAACAGACATCCGCCTGTTCATCCTCTACCAGAACCAGTTCCCCCCCCAGGCTGTTGGCAGACTCGCGGGCGATGGAAAGGCCCATGCCCGAGCCTTTCAAGAGACCTTGCCGCACTGTGCTGCCCTGCTCGAAGGGTTCAAAAATGCGTTGCTGATCGGCCACGGGGATCTTGGGCCCCTCGTTGGCCACTTCCAGCCAGCTTATCTGTTCATCCTGCCCTGCCCTGATCCAGATATTGCCCCCGCTGGCGCCGTAACTGACGGCGTTGGAGAAGAGGTTATCGAGGATCAGTCGTAGCCGGTAGGGCTCCGCCCACAGGGTAACCGGCACGGTCGGCAAGTGTACACAGATCTGCTTGGACTCCAATGCCAGCCGGTACTCGGCAGAAAGTTCCGACAACATCGGCAGCAGGGGGACGGGCTCCAGTTCGAAGGCCTCCTGCTGACTGAGCCGGTTGAAGTCGAGCAGCCGCTCGATCAGGGTCTGCAGGCGCCGACTGTTCTCATCGAGCATCTGGCAGATCTCCAGCTGATCCGGCGTCAAAGGCCCGACCAGCTGCTCGCAGAGCAGATCCGTCCCTTCCCGCAGCACCGCCAGCGGGGTCTTGAGCTCGTGGGATACATGGCGCAGGAACTGGTATTTCTGCAGCTCCAGCTCCTTGAGTTTGTCGTGCAGCCAGACGATCCGCTCCCCCAGCAATACCAGCTCGGCAGGGCCGTCAACCGGCTTGGGATCGGGTTCGACCCCGGCACCCAGACTCAAGATGCGCGACTCAATCTGTCGTACCGGGTGGATGATGAGGTAGGTGAAGATAAAGACCATCAGCAGGCTGAGCGCCGCCACAGCTCCGCTCACCCACCAGAGCTCGCTGGTCAGTCCGGCGATGGTGAGCTGCACCCGATCCATGTGTTCGTCAACCCGGCTGCGGGTGACTATTTCGAGCTGCTTGTTGGCATCGTTGAACTGCTCCAGCTTGTCCCCCGCTACCGCCGCCCGGGCCAGCGCGGCATCCTGCAGGCTGTCGAGCCAGGCCAGCCCCTGATCGAGACCGCTGTAGAGCTGGCCGTCGGTGATGGAGTTGCGGTGCTCCGCCAGCAACACCCGATAACCATCGAGCTGCTGCTGGTAGCTGGTGAGACTGCGGCGATCCCCCAGCACCGCGAAGCGGCGCAAGGTGCGTTCGATATCGATGGCTTGCGCCGTCAGCAGGGTGGCGCGGCGGGTATCCTTGACCGCCCGCTCCATCTCGTCGCTGGTGAGCTGACTGAGGTGGGCAAGGGAGGTGCTGTTGTGCCAGATCATGCCGCCCAGCGGCATCAATACCAGCACAAATCCCATCAATACCACCTGCAGCAGGGAGCGTGGGCGAACCTTGGTCATCATCTCTTCTCTTGCATTCTCACCGGTGCGCCAGCATAGCCGCACCGCCCCAAAAAACAAAACCGGCCAACAGGCCGGTTTGTATTATCTGGATTGTGGTGATTCACGCCAACGCGACAGAGGCCAGACAGATAATCATGATCATCGCCAGCGCGCCCGAGGCGGTCAACAGCGCCCATTTCAGCTCCACACTCATGCAAACCTCCTTTCTGCCAATCAGTGCCGGATCACAATAGATAAGACAATGTTAAGCCATAGTTAATCCGATAACCGTGAGCTGCGTATACATTTCAGATGAGCCCAACCCCGGGAAGGTGAGCATGTTCTATCTGTGTAGCATTGGTTCCAATATTGACCCGCATATTCATGTCAGCCGCGCGCTGGCCGAGCTGCTTGCGAACGTCGGCCCCCTGCGGCTGAGTTCGGTGATCCGCACCAAGCCGGTGGGAATGCACTCCAGCCACGACTTTCTCAACTGCCTGCTGGTAGTGGAGAGCTCGCTCGATGCCGCCCGCCTCAAGCAGCACTTTGTCGCCCTCGAGGTAGCTCACGGCCGGGATCGCAGCGATCCGCTCTGCAAGGTGCACGATCGACCGCTCGACATCGATATTCTGGCCAGCGACAGGAGCGGTGACTTTGCCTCGGCAGAGGTCGACTCCTATCTGGCGGAGCTGCTGGCCGAGCTCTATGGCCATGGCGAGGTGCATGACCCCAAGGTGGCGCTGCAAGTGACGCTCCCCGCCCCGTCGGGCAAACTCAAACTCGGAAAGGGCTTGCTGACCCGGCAGGTCGGGCTGGGGCCGCTGGTGCTTGGCAAATCTTCAGAGAGTGGCCAGCGCGCGTCCGCCATCTACCTTGATGCTGGCCCCCGTCATATAACTGTTCCCCATCAGTAACTGCACCGCCTGCCAGATGGGCTCAAGTCCACCCTCCCGCGCCAGCGGTGTTTTCGCCAACACCTGCTGGCGCCATACCTCGTCATGCTCGTCGAGAAACAGGATTGGCCCCGGCTCTATGGTGTTGACCCGCACCGCAGGCGCCAGCTCCCGGGCAAAGCTCATGGCCAGCGAATGGGCTCCCGCCTTGGTGGCCACATAGCTGGCAAAACGGGGGGCCGGGGCATGGATATAGATATCGGTGATATGAATGATGCTGGCGTTGGGATTGCTGGCCAGCCGGGGGGCCAGCGCCCGGTTTAGTTGGAAGGGGGCCGCCATGTGTACCCGGTAGAACTGCTCGAACTGGGCCAGTTGCGCCGCTGGATCAGTTGCCTGCGGCTCGAAGGCCGAAGCGTTGTGGATCACCAGCGCCAGATCCTGATGGGCAGCCAGCACATCGATCAGCTTGCCAACGTCCTCTTCCCGGCCAAAATCCGCCTGCACCAGTTCGACCCCCAATGCTGCCAGCGTGGCCAGCTCCGGCCGCTCGCTGCGATAACTGCCCGTCACCTGCCAACCCGCCGCCACCAGCTGTTCACAGAGATAAAATCCGAGTCGACGGCCGCAGCCCGTAACCAATGCACGCATACGATCTCCTTTCCCTTTCATGGTCTTGCATGAACGAAGCCCGCCTGCCAGCGGATCACCGCCGATGGCTTGTGCCTATCAATCCCTGCGGCACAAGCCATTGGTCGCGAGCTACCCGCCCGCGTCATAGTGGCGGCATCCCCCTCTTGCGGAGTCACCACCATGCTGAAAGTACACCACCACATGGGTCGCCTGACCCACTCCCTCACTGCCGGACTCGGCCTGGCCGAGGCGCTGGATCGCCTGCATCAATCGGGTCTTGGCGGCCTGCCGGTGCTGGATGAGCAGAAACGGCTGATCGGCTTTCTCTCCGAACAAGACTGCATCCCCAGCCTGCTCACCGGCAGCTACCACTGCGATACCCGCACCCGGGTGGAGGATCTGATGAACCGCTTGCCCCTCTCGGTCGGGCCGGATGAGAGCATTCTGGAGCTGGCCCGCCAGATGGCTGACGCCAAGCCCAAGATCTACCCGGTGCTGCAACAGGGCAAGGTGATCGGCATCATCAGCCGCCGTCAGGTGATGCAAGCCCTCAACCAGCAGATGAAGGTGTGCCAGCAGACCTAGATCTGGTAACGCCCCTTGTCACCGATATCGAAGTGCAGGGGCATCCGCCACTTGGCCAGCGCCAACAAGCTCAACAGGGCCCCGCATACCAGCGCCACCAGTGCGGCGGCCCACTCCACCCGCAACCACTCCAGCAGCCATAACGCCGGCAGCAATACGGGCACCAGCTTGATGCCGGGAATGGCGAAACAAAACTGCTCCTTGAACGCCAGCCCGGAGAGGGTCGCCAACGCAGCCCCCAGCACCAGCGCATCTGGCGCCCCCACCGCTGCCAGGGCCAGTGCGCCCCACCCAAATCCCTGCAGAATCAGGCGAATCCGCTTGTCGTAGATATGCAGCGAGAAGCCGCAGATTGCGCTTGCCACTGCCAGCGACATCAACCATTGTGCCGACGGAAGCAATGCCATCCCGCTCAGCAGCGCCGCACCGCGGCAAAGCAGCAACAAGGCTGCCGCACTCAAGCCAAGGCGGTAGAGCGAGACGGTCAACTTGTCGATCCCGTCCAGCGGGCTCTCGATTTCAGGATTTGCCATAAACAGTCGCTTCTAACGGATCAGGTGCCATCCAATATACTGGAATCAGGTCTTGGAATATCTTCAAACGGGCTCAGGAGACGTAGTTTGCGTGTGATCCCCCTGTTTTGGTTGCTGTTTCCACTCGGATTGCCCGCCAAAGAGCTGGTGATCTGCGGCACCATGGAGCCCCCGCTCAAGTTTCTCGATGCCGATCAGAAACCCCGTGGGCTCGATGTCGACATCGTCACCGCCATCTTCGACAAGCTGGAGACGCCCTTTCGGATCGAGCTGGCCGACTCCGGTGCCCGCCTCACCCGCAATGCCGAAACCGGCGCCTGCGACCTGGTGATGACCCACTCCTACAAGGCAGAGCGGGAGAGCTATCTCATCTATCCCCAACAGGCACATCTTCGCCACAGCTGGCACTTCTTCGTGCGCAAGACTGACCTACTGAAGATCCGCTACGAAACGCTGGCCGATCTCAAACCCTGGCGCATCGGTGTGACCAAGGATTTCTCCTACACCCCTGAACTGGCAGCGGCCATGACCGACCCTGCCTATCAGTTCCAGGAGATCACCATGAACCAGCTGCAACTGCGCAAACTGCTGGCCGGACGCATCGATACCGTGCCCATGCCACTGGTCACCGCCTTCACCCAAATCAAGGAGGAGGGGCTGACAGGCAAGGTCGATTACCTGCCCAAACCGCTCAAGAGCAGCCCCTACTTCAACACCTGGGCCCGCGCACGGGCGGATGCACAGACCCCCGCCCTGATGGCGGCCTACGATGCCGAACTGCTGCGCATGAAGCGCAACGGCAGCCTCAAGGCCCTCTACGACAAGTACGCCATCCCCTATATCGAACCCTGATCAAGGGGTCAGGGTTTCACATCCCGCAGGATAGGGTTTTGCAGTGAAATCAGGGTTTCAGTGGACTGGATCTCGTCGATGGTCTGGATCTTGTTGATCAGCACTATCTGCAGCTCGTCGATGGAGCGGGTCATCACCTTCATGAAGATGCTGTAGTGGCCCGTGGTGTAGTAGGCCTCCACCACCTCGTCCAGCGCCTGCAGCTTGGCCAATGCCGAGGGGTAATCCTTGGCACTCTTCAGATTGATCCCGATAAAGCAGCAGACGTCGTAACCCAGCTTCTTGGGGTTAACCTGCACCCGTGTCCCCTCGATGATCCCCGCCTGTTTCATCTTCTCCACCCGCACATGGATGGTGCCCGGGCTGACCGCCAGTTGTTTCGCCAGTTCGGCGTAAGGGATCCGCGCATTCTCCATCAGAGCGGTGAGGATGGCCTGATCGAGATTATCGATCCGGTAATTTTCCGGCATTTTTTTGCACTCCCGCTAACGATACCTCATTAAATGACGTCTTATTTTGAAGAAAAAAATACACAAAGCCTATTTCTATTATCGATTATTGAATTTAGTTGGCAATCCGTTGAAGAATCACCACATCCAACGGGGTTTGAAACAGGAATTCAGCATGAAACAGCACTACATTCGCAGCCAACAGCAGATCAGCTTCGTCAAAGAGATGTTCTCCCGCCAACTCGCCCAGCAACTGGGTCTGATGGAGGTGCAAGCCCCCATTCTGAGCCGGGTCGGTGATGGTACTCAGGACAACCTCTCTGGCCACGAGAATGCAGTGCAGGTCAAAGTAAAAACCCTGCCGGATCACAGCTACGAAGTGGTCCATTCACTGGCCAAATGGAAGCGCCAGACCCTGGGTCGCTTCGGTTTCGGCTCGGGCGAAGGGATCTACACCCACATGAAGGCACTGCGTCCGGATGAAGACAAGCTCACCCCCATCCACTCGGTCTACGTAGATCAGTGGGACTGGGAGAAGGTGATGCCGAGTGAGCGCCGCGATCTGGCCTATCTGCAGGAAACCGTGCGCGGCATCTGGGCCGCCATCAAGGCCACCGAGCGCGCAGTCTGCGCCGAACATGAGCTGACCCCCTTCCTGCCAGCCGAGATCCAGTTCCTGCACAGCGAAGAGCTGCTGGCCCGTTACCCGGACCTCGATGCCAAGGGGCGCGAACGTGCCATCGCCAAAGAGCTGGGGGCCGTGTTCCTGATCGGCATCGGCGGTGCCCTCTCCCACGGTGAGCGTCACGATGTGCGCGCCCCGGACTACGACGACTGGAGCAGCCACAGCGAGCTGGGTCTGGCGGGTCTAAACGGTGACATTCTGGTGTGGAACCCGGTACTGCAAGACAGCTTCGAGATCTCCTCCATGGGGATCCGGGTCGATGCCGAGGCGCTGCGCCGCCAGCTGGCTATCACCGGCGACGAGGATCGCCTGCAGTACGACTGGCATCAGGATCTGCTGGCCGCACGGATGCCGCAGACCATCGGCGGCGGCATCGGCCAATCTCGTCTGGCCATGCTGCTGCTGCAAAAAGAGCATATCGGTCAGGTGCAGGTTGGTGTCTGGCCAGCCGAGATGAAAGCAGCCGTGCAAGGCATGTTGTAACGAATGAAGGCCATGCCGGCGCCATCGCAGCCGGCATGGCAACAGGCAGGTGGCCGTCGGGGTTGAGCGAGCGCATCCCCAGCAGGCTGTAAGACGCAAGGCCGTTAGCGGTTTTGTTTCGAAATCGGGGGCTTGCCCCTGCGACCCGCTCAACCCACGTCAGGTCGCGTCACTACATTCCTCCCGGCAATCTTCGGATTGCCGTTTTTTTTACGCCGAAAAACTGTGCTCGAACCCGGCACCGATCTGGCACTGGCGTGGCAACTCCGCCTTTCTGCTGCCAGTGCAGTGGCAGGCAAACAACTGCTCTACCGCCTCTTCCTGCAGATAGGTGCCGAGCGCAGCCGCCCGCTCTGGACCAGAGAACTTCAGGTGCAGGCCACCGATGACGGCATGGATCCGCTCATCGCCACACACCTCCTTGGCCCGCTCGATGATGTTTTCGACCCCGGCATGACCGCAGCCAATAAAGATGATGAGCCCCTGCTCACTCTTGTAGGCCAGCGCCGAGTCGTCGCTGATGAGGTCTTTCTCCACCCGCCCACCCCGCACTATGTAGCCGAGCAGCGAAGGCGCAGCCCGGTCGTGCCGCATGATGCTACCGAGGAACACCAGACGATCCGAGAGCCACACCGGCTCGGCTGAGCAGTGGGGAAGCAAGCCTCTGGCCGGCAGCGACTCCCGAGCCAGCGCCCCCGACAGGCGATAGAGGTTGCGTCGCCAGAAGGGCAGCGACAGGAAGTAGCCCCGCTCGCAAAACACGTCCGGACAGGCGATGAGCGGGATGGGTCTTGGATAGACGGGCAGCGAGCCGACCCCGCCCACATGGTCATAATGACCGTGGGAGAGCACCACATGGGTGAGCGAGGCGAGATCGATCCCCATCACGGCGGCGTTGTGGCACAGCGCCCGGCCACGGCCGCTATCAAACAGCACCCTGAGGCCGTCACACTCCAGCAGCAGCGCCAACCCTCGCTCGGGCAGACAGCCTGGCAGATGAACGTCGTCATCCACCAGCACGGAAAACTTCAGCATCTCGCTTCCCCTGAAAACAAAACGCAGGCACAAGGCCTGCGTTTTTCATCGACAATCCCATTACTGGGTCATGGTGAGGCCGTTGCTGTCGGCCCCCAGCACCAGTTTTTTGCCCGGCACAATGCGGCCGGAGAGCAGGGCCTGCGCCAGCGGGTTCTCCACCTTCTGCTGGATCGCCCGTTTGAGAGGCCGCGCCCCGTAGACGGGGTCGAACCCGGCATGCACCAGCTTCTCGAGCAGCGCTTCGCTCACCTCCACCTCGTAACCCTGAGCCTCCAGTCGCCCCATCAGGCTCTTGAGCTGGATGCGGGCGATGGACTTGATGTGATCCTCGCCAAGCGGATGGAACACCACCGTCTCGTCGATCCGGTTGATAAACTCCGGCCGGAAACTGCGGGTCAGCACATCCATCAGCATGGCCTTCATCTCGTCGTAATCCTTCTCGGAGTGGTGCTCCTGAATCAGATCCGACCCGAGGTTGGAGGTCATGATCACCACCGAGTTGCGGAAATCGACGGTGCGACCCTGACCATCGGTCAGACGGCCATCATCCAGCACCTGCAGCAGGATGTTGAACACATCGGGGTGCGCCTTCTCAACCTCGTCCAGCAGGATCACCGAGTAGGGACGACGGCGCACAGCCTCGGTCAGATAACCACCCTCTTCATAACCCACGTATCCGGGAGGCGCCCCCACCAGACGGGCCACGCTGTGTTTCTCCATGAACTCGGACATATCGATCCGCACCATGGCATCCTGGGTATCGAACAGGAACTCCGCCAGCGCCTTGCACAGCTCGGTCTTGCCCACCCCGGTGGGCCCCAGGAACAGGAAGGAGCCGATAGGGCGATTCGGATCTGAGAGCCCGGCACGGGAGCGGCGAATGGCGTTGGAGACCGCATCGACCGCCTCTTCCTGACCAATCACCCGGCTGTGCAGCTGATCTTCCATCCGCAGCAGCTTGTCGCGCTCCCCTTCCAGCATGCGGGCGACCGGAATACCGGTCCAGCGGGCCAAGACGTCTGCGATCTCCACATCGGTGACCCGGTTGCGCAGCAGACTGGTCTCCTGCATCTCGGCCTGAGTGGCGAGATCCAGCTGTTTCTCCAGTTCAGGAATGCGGCCGTACTGCAGCTCGGACATCCTGCCCAGGTCGCCTGCGCGGCGCGCCACGTCGAGATCCTGACGGGCCTGCTCCAGCGCTGCCTTGATATGCTGGGTGCCGGCGAGGGCTGCCTTCTCGGCCTTCCACACTTCGTCCAGCTCGTTGTATTCCCGATCTTTTTCGCCAATCTCCTGATTGATCAGCTCCAGACGCTTGCGGCTGGCGTCATCGTCCTCTTTCATCAGCGCCTGCTGCTCCAGCTTGAGCTGGATGATGCGCCGCTCGAGACGATCGAGCGCCTCGGGCTTGGAGTCGATCTGCAGCCGGATGCTGGCCGCCGCCTCGTCGATAAGGTCGATGGCCTTGTCCGGCAACTGGCGATCCGCGATATAGCGGTGCGACAGCTGGGCCGCCGCCACGATGGCGGGGTCGGTGATCTGCACATGGTGGTGCAGCTCGTAACGCTCTTTCAGACCGCGCAGGATGGCGATGGTGTCCTCCACGCTCGGCTCTTCTACCAGCACCTTCTGGAAGCGACGCTCAAGCGCTGCATCCTTCTCGATGTACTGACGGTACTCATCCAGAGTAGTGGCTCCGACGCAGTGCAGGTCGCCACGGGCCAGCGCAGGTTTGAGCATGTTGCCCGCGTCCATGGCCCCTTCGCCCTTGCCGGCGCCGACCATGGTGTGCAGCTCGTCGATAAAGAGGATGACGTTGCCCTCCTCCTTGGCGAGATCGGTCAGTACAGCCTTGAGCCGCTCTTCAAACTCACCGCGATACTTGGCACCGGCCACCAGCGCCCCCATGTCCAGCGACAGCACCCGCTTGTTTTTGAGCCCTTCCGGCACTTCGCCGTTGATGATGCGCTGAGCCAGTCCCTCGACGATGGCGGTTTTACCGACACCGGGGGCACCGATCAGCACAGGGTTGTTCTTGGTACGGCGTTGCAGCACCTGAATGGTACGGCGGATCTCGTCATCACGGCCGATCACCGGGTCAAGTTTGCCGATCTCGGCCCGCTCGGTCAGATCGATGGTGTACTTCTCCAGCGCCTGACGGTTCTCCTCGGCGTTGGCATCCTCCACCTTCTTGCCGCCACGCACCTTGTCGATGGCCGCTTCGAGCTTCTCTTTGGTCAGCCCCTGAGCACGCAACAGCTCGCCCAGCGTCCCCTTCTCGTCGAGGGCCGCCAGCACGAACAGTTCGGAGGAGATGAACTGATCCTTGCGCTGCTGGGCCAGTTTGTCGCAGACGTTGAGCAGGCGGCCGAGGCCGTTGGAGAGCTGCACGTCCCCTTCCACGCCGCTGACGCGCGGCAGGCGATCCAGCTCCTCGCCGAGGCGGGAGCGCAGGGCATTGATATCCATCCCGGTCAGGGTGAGCAGCGGACGGATAGAGCCGCCATCCTGATTGACCAGTGCGGTCATCAGATGAACGGGTTCGATGAATTGGTGATCACGACCCAGCGCAAGAGACTGGGCATCGGAAATAGCAATCTGGAATTTGCTGGTAAGGCGATCGAGGCGCATTGCACTCCCCCTTCAAACAGGCAGACGCCGCTTGCGCGGCAAACAACTTAACTTTCTAAGATGAAAGATGAGGCCCGTACGGGCTATTTCAAGGGCATGGGCTGGTTATTTTTTCTGCAAAGCGGAGAGAGGGCAGGATCCCCGCCTCTCTCATACGGATCTGTTCTTGAGAGAGACGGGCTATTACTTGGCGGGTGATTGCTTAGCGGGCCAACCAGATGAGGGAGGCCATCCGGCCGGTCTGGCCGTTGCGACGATAGGAGTAAAACTGCTCGCTGTCGCTGAAGGTACAGTATTCGCCACCATAGACGGCGGTGACACCTGCGCGGGCGAGGCGCAGCCGAGCCAGCTGGTAGATATCCGCCAGCCATTTCCCCTCATTGGACGAGGGGACGAACGCCGCCTCTGCTTCAGCCTGCTCCGCCATAAAGGCCTCGCGCACCTCGCCACCCACTTCAAACGCGGTGGGGCCGATGGCCGGGCCAAGCCAGGCCAGGATCTCGCCCGGCTCGCAGCCCATGGCGGCGATGCTCGCCTCCAATACGCCCTCTTTCAGGCCACGCCAGCCTGCGTGGGCGGCGGCCACCACGGTACCGGCCCGATCGCAGAACAGCACCGGCAGACAGTCGGCAGTCATCACGATGCAGGCCTGATCCGCCTCATGGGCGCAGGCAGCATCGGCATCCGGTGCTTGCTGATAATGGCTGCTGACCGGATGAACTACGGTGCCGTGCACCTGATTGAGCCAGTTGAGGGGCCCCGGGATGGCGGCCGCCTGCTGCAAGCGGGCGCGATTGGCCTCGACTCGCGCCGGTTCGTCATCCACGTGGGCGCCCAGATTGAGACCGGCAAAGGCCCCTTCACTGACGCCGCCATCCCGGGTGGTCGACAACGCCCTGACACACGCCGGGGCTGGCCAGTCGGGTTCGATCCATTTCATCTGTGACTCCTTCAATTCACCGATATAAAAACGGGGCTCCTGCAAGGGAACCCCGTTTGGCATCTGTTCGGGCCGGATGACGCCAGAAACCGACGCAGCAGGCCCGATCGCATCAGTTCCAGACTAAATCATCCGGATTGGCGAGCGTATCCGCGCGCAGCACTTCCATCAGCTCCACCATGTCTTGCGGTGTAGCTGAGTGCCACTGCATCACTTCCCCCGTGATGGGGTGAGCCAGTTGCAGCATGGTGGCATGCAGCGCCTGACGGTTGAAGTTACGCAGTGCCTGGGTCAGCTCGGGGGTCGCGTTGCGCAGCGGGCGCAGACGACCACCATAAGCGGGATCACCCACCAGCGGGTGTTTGATATGCGCCATGTGGACACGGATCTGGTGGGTACGGCCGGTCTCCAGACGCAGACGCAGACGGGTGTGGCCACGGAACTTCTCGTGAACCCGGTAGTGAGTCACTGAGGGACGGCCATTGGGCACCACGGCCATGTGGGTACGCTGGGTCGGGTGACGGCCGATGGGCGCATCGACGGTGCCACCTGCGGTCATATGACCGATGGCGATCGCTTCGTACTCACGGGTGATCTGGCGCGCCTGCAACGCTTCCACCAGATGGGTCTGGGCGGGTACGGTTTTGGCAACCACCATCAAACCTGTGGTGTCTTTATCCAGACGGTGCACGATACCGGCGCGGGGTACCTCGGCAATGCCGGGGTAGCGGTGCAGCAGGGCGTTGAGGATGGTGCCATCCGGCGTACCTGCGCCCGGGTGAACCACCAGACCGGCCGGTTTGTCGATCACCAGAATGTGTTCATCTTCATAAACGATGTTGAGCTCGATATCCTGGGCATCCCAGCGAGTATCATCTTCCAGCTCGACATTCACATGCACCTGCTGCCCAGCCAGAATCTTCTCGCGCGGGGTGTTGGCAACCTGACCGTCCAGGGTCACTCTGTCCTGTAAAATCCACTCCTTGATGCGGGTGCGGGAGTAGTCTGGAAACAATTCGGCCAGGGCCTGGTCGAGTCGCTGCCCGAATTGGTGATCCTGGAATTCGCCTGTCAGTTCAATATGCTGGCTCATGTATGGTCTCTTGAGCGGGGGGTATCAATTCGAAATAATCCGGGTATTCTAGCTTTTCTTTTAGCCAAGCATAACGGATACTTTGCCAATTTCGTGGAAATGGACCGGATGTTGTTGATGGGAAAGAAGTCTCACCTGCTGATGTCGCTCGCCTTGGTCGCTACCTTGATCACAGGCTGTTCCAGCACCAAACCCAAGGTACCCGACGAACCGCCGGAGACCCTGTACCAGAAAGCACGCCTCAAACTGGACGTTGGCAATTACGTGCAAGCCACTGAATTGCTGGAGGCTTTGGACTCTCGCTACCCGTTCGGCGCCTACTCCAACCAGGTGCAGCTTGACCTCATCTATGCCTACTACAAGCAGGATGATACCGCTCAGGCGATCGCCAATATCGACCGTTTTATCCGCCTCAATCCGGCGCATAAAAATATCGATTACGTCTTCTATATGCGCGGCCTGACCAACATGGCGGCGGATTACAACTTCTTCCAGAGCCTGTTCGGCATCGGTCGTGACGACAAAGACCCGGCTTATGCCCGTCAGGCATTCCAGGATTTCAAGACCCTGTTGCAGAACTACCCCAACAGCGTCTATGCCGCCGATGCCCGCGCCCGCATGATTGGCCTGAAGAATCGTCTGGCCCGATATGACCTGAGCGTGGCCGAGTATTACGTGAAGCGTGATGCACTGGTCGCTGCCGCCAACCGGGCCAAGCTGATTGTCGAAACCTACCCCGACACAGCCGAAACCGAGAAGGCGCTGGAGATCATGGTCGAGTCTTACGACGCTCTGAAGATGCCGCAGTTGGCCAAGCATGCCCGCGAAGTGCTGGCCAAGAACTACCCGGAGAACCGCCTCGGCCGTGGCTGAGTGATACGGATAAACCGGTAACAAAAAACCGATGCCTTGGCATCGGTTTTTTTATCGCTGCAATTTACCCTCAGCTGTTACCCGCAGATTGCTCTGCAGAGCTGGGGCAACGTAACGGCGCCTTCCCAGCGCCGTCCGTCATCGCAACGCTTACTTCGCGACATTACCCGCCACGTTCAGGGCATCCCAGGTACGGGAGAAGGGCGGCGCGTAAGCAAAGTCCAGCATGCCGAGCTGCTCGGTGGTCACCCCCATGGTGATAGCCACTGCCAGCGCATCGATGCGGTGGACCGCCCCCTTGCGACCGAGGATCTGACCACCCAACAGCCGCTTGCTGCCCGCCTCATAGACCAGCTTGACGTGGATATCGGACTGACCCGGGCAGTAGTTGGTGTGGCACTTGTCCTTGATCACCACGGTGCGATAGTCGATCCCCATCGCCTTGGCTTCCTGCTCGGAGAGGCCGGTACGGCCCGCCTCCAGCCCCAGCACCTTGAGCGCGGCGGAACCCAGAGTGCCGGGGAACTCCTGCTCGGCACCCGCCAGATTCTCGCCTACCATGCGCCCCAGCTTGTTGGCGATGGTGGCGAGCGGCACATAGACCTGCTGCTGCTTCACGCTGTGCCAGACGCTGGCACAGTCACCGGCCGACCAGACGTTGGCGAGCGAGCTACGCCCCTGACGGTCCACCTTGATGGCGCCGTTGCCGAGCCGCTCGATGCCGGTGTCGGCCAGAAACTCGGTGTTGGGCTTGACCCCGGTGCAGACCACCACGATATCGGCCTCGTACTCGCCCTGGCTGGTTCGCACGCCGGTCACCCGGCCATCCCCCAGCAGTGCTTCAACTCGCTCACCCAGATGGAGAGAGACCCCCTGCGCGCGCAGTTCGGTTTCGATGTGCTGGGTGATCTCGCCATCAAACGCGTCGGGGATGACCCGATCCGCCAGCTCGATCAGGCGCACCTCTTTGCCCTGATGGACCAGCGCCTCGACCACTTCCAGCCCGATAAAGCCGGAGCCGATCACCACGGCGCGGCGATTATTCTTGTCTTGCACCGCAGCTTTGAGCGCCAGCCCGTCGGCCATCCGGCGCAGACCGAATACCCCTTGCTGCTGCAGACCGGGGATGGGGGGCATCACTTCGCGGGCGCCGGTGGCGATCATCAGCCGATCGTAGCGATCGGTGAAGGTGTCGCCGTTGTGCTCAACTGTCAGCGTCTGCGCGGCAGCATCCAGACTCAGCACCCGATGGCCAATCTTGACCTCGATCCCCTTGGCGGCGAACTGCTCGGGGGTGAACTCGGCCATGTAGCCGGGCTCCTGAAACTCGTCGCCGACGAAGTAGGGCAGGCCGCAGGCACCGAAAGAGATCACCTCGGAGGCCTCATACACCACGATGTCGGCATCTTTGGCCAGACGGCGTGCCTTGGCCGCCGCGCTCATACCGGCGGCTTCGCCACCGATGATCAGAATTCTCATTGTTTTTCCTCTCAATGGCGCAGGGAGGGCATGCCCTCCCTGCGGTCTATGACGGGAAAGAGTCGCCCCTTTCCACGGGCAGATCAACCGACAGCAAATCAGACGGTGGACTCTTCGCCGTCCAGACTCACTTCGTGATCGCTGTTGAACACATGCATGTCGGTCTCGCCCATCAGGCGGCTGGTCACCGTCCCTGCGGTGATGGAGCCTGAAACGTTGAGCGCGGTACGGCCCATGTCGATCAGCGGCTCGATGGAGATGAGCAGACCGGCCAGCGCCACCGGGAAGTCCAGCGCGGAGAGCACGATCAGCGCGGCAAAAGTGGCGCCGCCGCCAATCCCGGCCACCCCGAAGGAGCTGACGGTGATGATGGCGATCAGGGTCATGATAAAGCCGGGATCCATCGGGTTAACCCCGACGGTCGGGGCAATCATCACGGCCAGCATGGCCGGATAGATACCGGCACAGCCGTTCTGGCCGATGGTGGAACCGAAGGAGGCGGCGAAGTTGGCGATCCCCTCAGGAATACCCAGCGACTTGGTCTGGGTCTGCACGTTCATCGGGATGGAGCCCGCACTGGTACGGGAGGTGAAGGCAAACGCCAGCACCGGAGTGATCTTCTTGAGGAAGCGCAGCGGGTTGATGCCGACCATGCTCACCAGCAGCAGGTGCACGACAAACATGATGGCAATGGCGCCGTAAGAGGCCATCACAAAGCTGAGCAGGTTGAGGATGTCAGCATAGTTGGAGCCGGAGACCACCTTGGTCATCAGCGCCAGCACGCCGAACGGGGTCAGGCGCAGCACCAGAGTCACCATTCGCATCACGATGGCATGAGCCACGGCCACGAAGTGGCTGAAGCTGGCGAAGATCTCCGGCTTCTTGCGGGCGATGCCGGTGGCGGAGAGGCCGATGAAGATGGAAAAGATCACCACGGCGATGGTGGAGGTCTTGCGGGCCCCGGTCATGTCGAGGAAGGGGTTGGCGGGAATGAACTCCAGCATCATCTTGGCGAAAGACATGCTCTCGACGCTGCCGAGGGTGGTCTGCAGCGCGGCGCCCCGGGCGCTCTCGGCGGCACCGGAGGTGAGCCCTTCAGCGGTCAGGCCAAACAGGTTGGACATCAGGATGCCCGCCCCGGCGGCGATGGCGGTGGTGAAGATAAGCACGCCTATGGTCATGGCGCTGATCTTACCCAGCGCAGTGCCACCATTGAGCTTCAAGATAGCGCTGATGATGGAAACCATGATCAGCGGGATGATGATCATCTGCAGCAGCTTCACATAGCCGCTACCCACGATATCCAGATAGTCGATGGTCTGAACAATGACGGACGAACCTGCACCGTAAAGCAGTTGCAATGCGGCGCCGAACAGAATACCGAGCCCCAGACCGGCAAATACCCGGCGGGTGAAGCTCACATGTTTTTCCTGTAACCGGTAGAGAAAGAACAGCAAGATGGCGGCGATGGCCAGATTGCCGATAACGCTAAATGTCATGGTATGACTCCCCAAAAAGCGGGCTTGGGCCCGAGAAACAAGAGCAAGCGCCATGCTTGCCCTGGCAACCGTGTCAGACGGTCTGCGCCGTCGTGACAAGAACAAGGGGGTCTATCGCCCCCTTGTCACAGATTCACTGCTTCTGCTGTTTCGCTCGCATGATGTTGATGATTTCGATGTCGGTATCCAGCATCCCCTCTTTGGAGAGGCGGCCCAGATTGGCGATGGTCTGGTCCACATCGTCGGAGACGATCCCCTCGCTCTGGGGGACATGCAGGTTGTTGATGGCCATCAGCGAGGACTTTACCGCCGCCGAGGTGGAGGTGGAGACCTTCATGGAGCAGGCGCTGCCCGCGCCGTCGCAGATGATGCCGGAGACATCGCCAATCATGTTGTTGATGCAGTGGCTGATCTGCTGATACTGGCCGCCCAGCAGCCAGGTGATGGCGGCACCGGCACCCATGGCGGCGGTACTGGCCGCGCAGAGGGCTGACAGCTTGTTCTGATAGGTCTTGATGTAGATGGCCACCAGATGGCTCATCACCAGTGCCCGGGTCAGCTGCTCGTCGCTCGCCTTGAGGAAGCGGGCAGCCGCGACCACAGGCATGGTGGCGGCAATGCCCTGATTACCCGAGCCCGAGTTGGACATGGCGGGCAGCATGGCGCCATCCATTCGCGCATCGGAGGCAGCAGAGGAGAGGCGCATCGCCAGGGTCATCAGGTCATCGGAGAGCAGCTTGCGCTCCACCTGTTCGGTGAGGATCTTGCCGATCTTCAGGCCGTAACCCTGCAACCCTTCATCTGCCAGCGCCTGATTCATGGTGGCGGCCTCGCGGATAAAGTCGATCTCCGCCAGCGGCACTTCCAATGCAAAATCGACGATCTCCCGCAGGGTCATGGCCGGTTTGGCGGATTTGGCCGGCTGGATCTGCACGCCGGGAGCGCTGGCCTGCTCCATCAGCACCTCGCCATCCTTCTCCATCAGGATGATGCGAGTGTGGTCGGTACAGATCACCACCCGGGCACTGTGCCCTTCAACTTCGGCCAGCACCTCGGCGTAGAGCACGTCCGGCACATCCTTCACATCCACCTTGATCACCGGCAGCAGCGCCTTGGCCGCCTCGACCTGGGCCGGGGTGAGAGTCTTTAGCACCTCCAGCCCGGCATCGGGATTGCCGCCGGTGATGCCGACCGCAGCGGCCACCGGCAGACCGATCATGCCGGTGCCCGGCACCCCGACCCCCATGCCATTCTTGAACAGATTGCCACTGACCCAGACGCTGATGCGGGTCGGGGTCTCCCCCAGCAGCTTGCGGCAGTTGGCCGCCGCCAGCGCCACCGACATCGGCTCGGTACAGCCCAGGGCCGGCACCACTTCACGCTTGAGCAGGGTAATAAAGTCGGTCCATTGTGCTTTCATCGCAGTGTTTCTCATGTTCAGGGTGCCCGCAGGCAGTTATTGCTTGTTCAGATCCGCCTTGTAGTTGCGGATATGCAGATAAACAGTATGACGGGAGATGCCGAGCATCCGGGCAACCAGCTGGGCCGCCTCCTTGATCTCGAAGATCCCCATGTCGAAGAGCCGGGTCACTATCTCCTTGTTGCGCACCGTGCAGGAGAGCGAATCGTCCCGATCCACCTTCTCAATCACCTGAGTCACCAGATCATCCACCGAGCAGGCAAAGGTCTCGTTGTTGAGCGGCGCCGGTGCCGCGGGCAGCGCAAAAGTATCGAGCAGGCTGCCAAGGGAGGTATCCAGACTGAAGTTCACGCAGAGCATGCCGATGGGCTTGCCCTGCCGGTTGCTGATAGTGATGGAGGAGGACTTCATCAGCGTCCCGTCGCGGGTACGGCTGAAGTAGCTGCTCCACTGGCTGCCCGCCTCCCCCTGCAAGCGGTTGAGGGCAAAGTCGGTGACCGGCGCCCCCTCCCGACGACCGGTGACATGGCCGTTGGCAATCTTGATAACCGATGCATCCAGCGTATCGAACGCATGCAACACCACCTCGCACCCTGCGCCAAACAGCGCGGCCAGCGCCTCGACCGCGGGCTCGAAACTGGCGATCAGATGACGTTCTTCATCCGTTAACGAATTGATCTGGTCAGTGGTGGCTGCTGTGGACATATATGAGTAACTTTGAGTAAACCGCAGTTGATTCTACTATCAACAAGATCAACTAATGTTGAGCGACATCCCCATTTTGCTCGCCATTATGCCCACCTTTTAACAAAGTGCGACAAATTGTGAAGCGGCGCACAGCAGGGCGGCAACTTAGAGGTGATAGCGAGCCAGCAACTGCTTGTAGGCGGGAGTCTGTTTGAACGCCTTGAGGGCAGAGGAGAAACGGATAGCCAGCTGGTCGTGGCCGGGCTTGTGGGTAAACGCGAGGAAGTTGCGGTTGTCGTCGGTCAGCAGGCGCGAGCCGTGGTTCACCTGATCCTGCAGCCCCTGGGTATGCAGCAAGTAGCGACCGACCCGCTCGTTGAGCACCACCCCGTCCAGCCGACCGGCCATCATCAAATGCAGCTGTTTGATGGCATTCCCCTCCCCCGTCATCGGCATCCGGATCACCCCGGGATCGGTCAGAAAATCGGGGCTGTAGGCATAATCTTCCTGAATACCTATCCGCAGACCCTTGAGGTCGGAGAGCTGACTGAAATCTACCGGACGAGCCGTCGGATAGAAGAGCACTTCACCGCTATAAGAGAGCGGCTCTTCGGGGTAGTGGAGCCAGTGCTGGCGGGAAGGTTCAAAGAAGACATCGAGCACCGCATCCCCCTGTCTGAGACGGGCCTGCTGCAGAACCCGCTTCCAGGGCAGCACCCTGATTTCAGTGCGATAACCCATCTGGCGCAACACGGTACAGGCCAGATCGAGATCGGCGCCAGCCAGCTCGCCATTGTCACCACGCATCACATAAGGGGGCCACAGTTCGGTCAGCAGCGTCAGAGTCGGCGGCTCGTTCGTCGCCACGGCCGAACCAGCACCAAACAGGGAGGCCAGCAGCCAGCCGTACAACCCGATCCTTCGCCAACCCTGACACCACATCATGGAGATCCCTCATGGTCCGTATGGATTGAGGATATACAAGGGATGAGCAATAAAAAAGGAGGCCGAAGCCTCCTTGATATCCACTCTCTGAATGGCACTTACAGTGCTTTCAGGATTGCCTCGACGCTGGCCTTGGCATCGCCAAACAGCATCTGGGTATTTTCCTTGAAGAACAGCGGGTTCTGGACACCGGCGTAGCCAGTGTTCATGGAACGCTTGAAGCCGATGACGTTCTGCGCTTTCCATACTTCCAGCACCGGCATACCGGCGATCGGGCTGCCCGGATCTTCCATCGCGGCCGGGTTGACGGTGTCGTTGGCACCAATCACCAGCACGGTATCGGTATCGGCGAAGTCGTCGTTGATCTCGTCCATTTCCAGCACGATGTCATACGGGACTTTCGCTTCCGCCAGCAGCACGTTCATGTGGCCAGGCAGACGACCGGCAACCGGGTGGATACCGAAGCGCACCTTGACGCCACGATCACGCAGCTTCTGGGTGATTTCAGCCACCGGATACTGGGCCTGCGCCACCGCCATACCGTAGCCCGGGGTGATGATGACGGAGCTGGAGTTCTTCAGCAGGTCAGCCACTTCCTCGGCGCTGGTTTCGCGGTATTCGCCCATCTCCTGATCAGCCGTGGAGGCCACGCCATCGGAGCCGAAGCCACCGGCGATCACGGAGATGAAGGAGCGGTTCATCGCCTTACACATGATGTAAGAGAGGATCGCACCGGAGGAACCCACCAGAGCACCGGTGACGATCAGCAGGTCGTTGGAGAGCATGAAGCCCGCCGCCGCTGCCGCCCAACCGGAGTAGGAGTTCAGCATGGAGACCACGACCGGCATGTCTGCGCCACCGATGGAGGCAACCAGATGCCAGCCGAAGGCGAAGGCGATCAGGGTCATCACCAGCAGGGCGAAGGTAGAGCCGCCCGCGTTGACGAAGTAGACCATCAGCGCCAACGAGGCGACCACGGCCAGCAGGTTCAGCTTGTGGCGGTGCGGCAGCATCAGCGGCTTGGAGGAGATGAGACCACGCAGTTTGCCGAAGGCAACCACGGAACCGGTGAAGGTTACGGCACCGATGAAGACGCCCAGGAAGATCTCGACCAGATGGATGTTCAGCATGGCGCCGGTCAGGTGCTCGACCTGAGCAACGCTGTTGGCCTGCTCGAACGCCGCACGGGCGGCTGCCAAGGTGGCATCCAGATTGGAACCGACGGAGACGACGACCTCAGCAGGTGCAGAGGGGTGCAGATCGATGAAGCTGTTGAAGCCCACCAGCACTGCCGCCATACCCACGAAGCTGTGCAGCACGGCCACCAGCTCGGGCATCTCGGTCATTTCGACCTTGAGCGCCAGACGCACGCCGATGGCACCGCCGATCACCATGGCCAGAATGATCCAGTGAACGCCACTGGTCTCCGGGTTGAATACGGTGGCGAGCAGGGCGATAGCCATACCCGCGATACCGAACAGGTTGCCATGCTTGGCCGTTTCTTGCTTCGACAGTCCCGCGAGACTGAGGATGAAGAGCACGGCGGCAACGATATAGGATGCTGTTACCAGTCCTTGAGACACGTTAAACCCCCTTAATCCTTACGGAACATCTTCAGCATGCGCTGAGTGACGGTGAAGCCGCCGAAGATGTTGATACTGGCAATCAGCACGGCGATGAACGCCAGCGCGGTAACCAGGGTCGACCCTTGCCCGATCTGCAGCAGGGCACCGACCACGATAATGCCGGAGATGGCATTGGTGACCGACATCAGCGGCGTGTGCAGGGCGTGAGAGACGTTCCACACCACGTAGTAACCGACCACACAGGCCAGGATGAATACGGTGAAGTGGGAGAGGAAGGCTGCCGGGGCAACGGAGGCGATCCAGCCGAAGGCGGCGATGCCGAGGGCACCGAACACGAACTTCTTGTTGGAGGGCTTGGCCTCTTCCTTCTTGGCTGCCGGTTTGGCGGCGGCCGGTTTCTGCGGGGCAGCAGAGACGGAGATGGCGGGCGGCGGGAAGGTCACTTCACCGGCCTGGATCACCGTCATGTTGCGCTGAACCACGTCTTCGAAGTCGATGGCAACGTTGCCGTCCTTCTCCTTGCACATCAGCTTCATCAGGTTGACCAGGTTGGTACCGTAGAGCTGGGAGGATTGGGCAGGCAGACGACCCGGCAGATCGGTGTAACCGATCACCTTGACGCCGTTGTCGGTGACATGCAGCTCACCCGGCACTGTGTATTCACAGTTACCGCCAGCCTGAGCGGCCATGTCCACGATGACGGAGCCCGGCTTCATGCTGTCGACCATCTCTTTGGTGATCAGCTTGGGAGCCGGCTTGCCCGGGATCAGGGCGGTGGTGATGATGATGTCCACCTCTTTGGCCTGCTGGGCGAACAGCTCCATCTCGGCCTTGATGAACTCATCGGACATCACTTTGGCGTAACCATCGCTGGATGCGCCATCTTCGCCACCGAAGTCCAGCTTGAGGAATTCCCCACCCATGGATTCGATCTGCTCGGCCACTTCCAGACGGGTGTCGAAAGCACGCACGATGGCACCGAGGGAACCGGCAGTACCGATGGCAGCCAGACCGGCAACACCGGCACCGATCACCAGTACCTTGGCAGGCGGCACTTTACCGGCTGCGGTGATTTGACCGGTGAAGAAGCGACCGAACTGGTGCGCAGCTTCAACCACGGCGCGATAGCCACCGATGTTGGCCATGGAGGAGAGGGCATCGAGGGACTGGGCACGGGAGATCCGCGGCACCATATCCATCGCCATCACATTGATGTTGCGCTCGGACAGCTTCTTGACCAGCTCAGGGTTCTGGGCAGGCCAGATGAAGCTCACCAGAGTGGCGCCATCTTTAATTTGTGCGATCTCGGCATCGGTCGGCGCATTGACCTTGAAGATAAGGTCGGCTTGCCAGACATTCGGCACCACGCTGGCACCGGCAGCCTCGAAGGCGGCATCATCGAAGCTGGCCGACAGGCCTGCGCCGGTCTCGATGGCGACCTCGAAGCCGAGCTTTTTCAGCTGCTCGACGGTAGCCGGGGTCGCTGCGACCCGGGTCTCACCGGCGAGACTCTCTCTCGGTATTCCAATCTGCATGACTATTCCCTGATGGTTAATAAACAATCGCTGCCCAGTGTCTCACTTCTGACGAAACAAGACATGACCAAAGTGCAGGTCCAGGGCTCTTTGTTATGAAAATCAGTAGGCTTTACCTCAACCTCCTGTCATGGTCAGGCCCCCGCTTTTCAGGCGCGAAGGTGATTAGTATCAAATTTTGGAGTTTTATTACAACCGCAGTCCCGACGGCACTCGTACAGAATTCAGCCCATCCCTGGCTACGATTAAAAAAAACAAACCAAATTAGAGGCTTATACCAGTAAAAACGGCTGAAAAAAGTGATCCAACCAGTCAAAAAAAATGTTTTACCGGCCCTCTATCTTAGCGTTTTTTGTTCTTACGAAATCCGCTTTCGTCTCACTTCTCGCAGCGAAACGCCGAAAAGTAACATTTTCCCAACAAAAGCGGGGCCTCTCAGCCGCCAGATGGCGGGAGAGGGCCCCGACAATTCAATCGTTTCGCCCGTTTGGCGCCGATTGGCGGCCCTTACCAGGCCGCTTCATAAATATGCTGGCTCTGCACCAGATCGATATCGCCGTGCTCGCCCAGACGGGTCATGCCGTGCTCACCCAGCTTGCCGATCAGAGTGTCGATACCCAGATCTTTCAGACCGTAGTCGCGCAGTCGGGTCTTGACCCCCATCCGCTCGAAGAAGTCGCGGGTCGCGGCGATGGCATCGTCGATGCGCTCCGCTTCGCTGCCGCTGTCCAGACCCCACACCCGCTCTGCGTATTGCAGCAGCTTGGCATGTTTCTGTTTGCGCTTGGCCTGCAGCAGGGCAGGCAGCACCACCGCCAGAGTCTGGGCGTGGTCGAGGCCGTGCAGGGCAGTCAGCTCGTGACCCAGCATGTGGGTGGCCCAATCCTGCGGCACACCGGCACCGATCAGGCCGTTCAACGCCATGGTGGCGCTCCACATGATGTTGGCGCGCACCTCGTAGTTGTGCGGCTCTGCTAGCGCCTTGGGCCCCTCTTCGATCAGGGTCAGCAGCAAGCCTTCGGCGAAGCGATCCTGCACCTTGGCATTGACCGGATAGGTGAGGTACTGCTCCACTATGTGGACGAAAGCATCCACCACACCGTTCGCCACCTGACGCTCGGGCAGGGTGTAGGTGAGCACCGGATCGAGCACGGCGAAGCGCGGCATCACGAACGGCGAGAAGAAGTGCACCTTGTCGCCACTGCTGCGACGGGTGATGACGGCCCCCATGTTCATTTCGGAACCGGTTGCCGGCAGGGTCAGCACTGAGCCGAGCGGGATGGCGGAGCGCACTTCGCTGCCGACGGTCTCGAGAATGTGCCAGGGATCCTTGGCCAGATCGTAGTGCGCGGCAGCAGCGATAAACTTGGTGCCATCGAGCACGGAACCACCACCAACGGCGAGCAGGAAGTCGACCCGCTCGGCACGGGCCAGCTCCACGGCGCCCATCAGGGTCTCGTAGGCCGGGTTCGGTTCGATGCCGCCAAATTCAAACAGGGTCATGCCAGCCAGCTCGTTGCGAATCTGTTCCAGCAGGCCGCTGCGTACCACGCTGCCGCCACCGTAGGTGATCATGACGCGGGCATCGCTCGGAAGCTGCTCGCGCAGCTGGGCGATCAGCCCTTGGCCGAACAGGATTTTGGTCGGGGTATGGAGAGTAAAGTTGTTCATCGACATTGCCTTCTTCTGATAGTCAGGGCGGCCAGGCCGCGAAATCGTGATTGCATTTTTCTCCAGAACCACTCTACCATCAAGACAACATCCTGCTTGATTCTTGCCTATTTCTACAAAGCAGCGAAAACCGGAACTGTCGAATCAAAGAGCGCCCATGCAAAACCGTTACAGCGACCTCGCAACCAGATTGACCCGCCACGTCACCGCCCCCGGCATCACCCCATCACCGGTGAAACAGGTCAACCTCATCTATACCACCGAGCACCATGGCCGCACCCCGGTGCTCTACCAACCGCGGATGATCGTTATCCTGCAGGGACACAAGGTGGGTTATCTGGCGGATCAGGTGTTTCGCTACGACCCCAACCACTATCTGCTGATGACCCTGCCGCTGCCCTGCGAGTGCGAGTGCTTCGCCTCCCCCGAGCAGCCGCTTATCGGTTTTACCATCGAGATCGATCTGGTAACCCTGCAAGAGCTGCTGCTGGAGCTGGGCGATGCCCTGCCCGCCCCCGCGCCGCAAAAGAGCGGCGTCCACTCGGTCCCCCTGTCGGAAACCATGTTCTGCGCCGCCGAGCGACTGATCGAGCTGATGGACAACCCGCTGCACGCCAGGGTGCTGGGGCCGCAGACGGTGCGGGAGATGCTGTTCCACGCCCTCACCGAGGGGGGCGGCCCGGCGCTGCAGGCGCTCGCCAATCGCCACAACCATGTGGGCCAGATCGCCCGGGTGCTGCGTATGATAGAGTCCCGTTATGCCGACAACCTCACCATGGAGGAGCTGGCGCGGGAGGTGAACATGAGCGTCTCCGCCTTTCACCACCACTTCAAGGCGGTCACTGCCACCTCGCCGCTGCAGTACATCAAGTCGTTTCGCCTGCACAAGGCGCGGATGATGATGTTGCACGACGGCATCAAGGCGGGCACCGCGGCGGCCAGAGTCGGTTACGAGAGCAACTCCCAGTTCAGTCGGGAGTACAAGCGCTTCTTCGGCAGCACGCCGACGGATCAGGCCTCCCGCTTCCGGGATGGCCAGCTGCGCATCATTGAGGGATAACAAGAGAGGGATTACTTATGCGTTCACTGCTTTGCCTGTTCACCGCTTTACTGCTGACGGCCTGTACCGGGATAGCCGACGGCATTCGCCCCGTTACCGGCTTCCAGCTCGATCGTTATCTTGGCACCTGGTACGAAATCGCCCGCCTCGACCACAGCTTCGAGCGGGGGCTGGAGCAGGTGAGCGCCACCTACAGCCTGCGGGACGATGGCGGCGTCAAGGTGCTCAACCGCGGCAAGCAGAGCGATGGCAGCTGGCGCGAAGCCGAGGGCAAGGCCTACTTCGTCGATAGTCCTGACGAGGCGCGGCTCAAGGTGAGTTTCTTCGGCCCCTTCTACGGCGGCTACAACGTCATCGACCTCGACCCCGATTACCAGCTCTCGCTGGTGACCAGCTACAACCACGACTACCTCTGGATCCTCTCCCGCTCACCCAACCCGCCCAAGGCGAAAGTGGATGCGCTGGTCGCCAAGGCGAAGTCGCTGGGCTTTGCCACCGACCAGCTGATTTGGGTCAAGCAGAACCCTTAAGCCAGTCGTGAAATAACAAAGGGCAGCCCGCGGGCTGCCCTTTCTGTTGCTGGCGTGGCGGGATGATCAGAGCCGGAAGCGGCCGATCTCCTGCTCCAGCCGCTCGGTCAACGACTTGAGTTCGGCCGCCTGCGCCGCCTCGCTGCCCGCCTGCTCGGCCAGCTCTTGCGAGACGTGGCGGATATTCTCGGTATTGCGGCTGATCTCGCCGGTTACCGAAGTCTGCTCCTCAGCCGCCGCCGCGATCTGGGTCGCCATGTCGCTGATGGAGCCGATCGCCTCGTTGATCCGAGCAAGGCTCTGGTTGGCCGCTTCCGCATCCTCGACGCTGGTACCCGCCAGCTGACGGCTGGTCTCCATGCCACCCACGGCGCGACGGGTGGTCTGCTGCAGGGTCTCGATCATCTGCTGGATCTCGTCGGTAGAGTCGTGGGTACGGCGTGACAGCACCCGCACCTCGTCCGCGACTACCGCAAAACCGCGGCCCTGCTCACCGGCCCGGGCCGCCTCGATGGCGGCGTTGAGCGCCAGCAGATTGGTCTGCTCGGCGA
Source organism: Aeromonas sp. s8 (assembly GCF_040907785.1). NCBI lineage: Bacteria > Pseudomonadati > Pseudomonadota > Gammaproteobacteria > Aeromonadales > Aeromonadaceae > Aeromonas > Aeromonas sp. s8. Next base: position 32,468 of record NZ_JBFOCL010000050.1, on the reverse strand, counting down.
TGCCGCTGATGGTCGCCAGAATGCCGCTGATCTTCTGGGCATGGCTGTCGAGCTCATTGATGATCTGGCTGGCATCGGCCACTTCGTCCGCCAGACCGGTAATGCTGCGCTGACTCTGGCCAACCTGGGATTGACCGGCGACCGCCAGTGCGACCGCATCGGTGGCGGTGGTGGCGGCAAACTCGGCGTTGCCGGCGATCTCCTGAGTGGCGGAGGCCATCTCGGTCACCGCGGTCGCCACCATCACGATCTCGTCCTGCTGCTGGCGCACCCGCTGACTGCGGGCCTGCGCCCCGGCCGCCTGAGCGCGAGACTGTGCCGCCAGCTCGACGGTCACATCCCGCAACCGGCTGACGATACCGTGCAGCCGCGCCACGAACTGGTTGAAGTTCTGGGCCAGCTGACCCACCTCATCCTTGCTGTGAGTGTTGATGTGAACGGTGAGATCCCCCTCGCCGTGGGCAATGTCGTGCAGGGCGTGCGCGACCCGACCGAGATCGGCAAACAGGTATTTGAAGGTGGCAGTGAGCAGGGCACTGAACACCAGCATCAGCACCAGGGTCAGCCCCACCAGCTCCCACAGCAGACTGCTGAGCGGCGCCTCCAGCACATCGCGATACATCACCATGGCCAGCAGCCAGTCGGTGCCCGGTACCGGTTGTACCGCCAGCAGCACATCCCGCCCGTCGAGGGTGGCGGCATGCAGCTCGCTGTTTTCGCGGCCCCACTGCTGGAAGATGGCGGCAGAGAGTCCCGGCGCCAGCTCGGCGATGGGCTTGAGCGCCAGATCCTTCTGCGGATGGCCGACGATGAGGCCGCTGCTGTCGAGCAGCATGGCGTAGCCCTCACCCTGCACCTTCATCGCCAGCACTTCGTCGATCAGCTTGTCGAGCGCCAGGTTGGCCCCCACGGCGCCGACCAGCTCCCCCTGATGGCGCACCGGCTCGGAAAGAGTGACCACCAGCTTCTGCATGGTGACGCTGACATAGGGGGCGGTGACGATGAGCTGCCCCGCCTTCACCGCATCCTGATACCAGGGGCGCTCGCGCGGGTCATAGTTGCCGGTGTTGAGGGAGGGGTCCTGCCGGGTCATCACCCCCTGCGCGGAGCCAAAATAGGTGAGGCCGAAGCCGCCCGAGGTGTAGGCCTGCTTCAGGTGGGGCACCAGCTCGGCTTGGGGGTTGTCGCTGATCAGGTTGACCAGCGCATGGACGGTGTTCTTGCGATCCGTCATCCAGTCGCCGATGGCGACCGAGTAGGCGTGGCCATAGTTGACCGCCTCGCTCTGGATGGCGCTCATGGTGCGGGATTTGAGGGTGTGAAAGGCAACGATGCCGAGCAGTGATGCCATCAGCAGCACTACGCCAAGACTGGTGGCCAGCAGCTTGCCGCGCAGAGAGAGGGTCATGACGACGAATCCTTGTTGTTGTGTCAGGCAGGGAAAACCCTGATGTATCAAAGGCTATCGGCCGCAATATGAACAGACTTTAGTGAATCTGTATATTTTCCCATCTATCAACAACAGAACACGCTATTCGTGTGAACCAGATCGCGATTCCATGCTACTGACTCTTGTAACAACAAAGCAGCAGGCTGCCCGAAGGCGGCCTGTCACTTACCCCTGATATGCACCGGCGGAGTAGGTCAGCTCATAGCTGTGGCTGTAGATCTCGACGATATTGCCGAAGGGATCTTCCATGTAGACCATGCGGTAGGGCTTCTCGCCCGGGTAGTACTCGCGCACCGGCATCCGCTGCTTGCCGCCCGCTGCGACGATGCGCGCCGCCAGCCCCTCGACATCCGGATCCTGCACGCTGAAGTGAAACACCCCGCTCTTCCAGAATTCGAAGTTGTTCTCACGGCGCTCGCTGTTGGGAAACTCGAACAGCTCGATGCCGATCTTGTCGCCGGTGGAGAGATGAGCGATACGGAAAGAACCCCAACCCGGGCCGAACACGTCGTTGCACATCACGCCGATGGCGGAGTCATCCTCGCTGATGGTGGTCGCCGGCATGATGAGATACCAGCCCATCACCTTGGTATAGAACTCGACTGCCTTGTCGAGGTCAGTCACCGTGATGCCGATGTGGGAGAAGTTGCGCGGATAGGTCATACGTCACCTTGAAATTGTGTGTGGGAAACAGGTGACATGATAGGAAGGGGCGACATAATGAAAAATAAGGTCAAACTAATGGAAGGCATAAATTAAATTTATGGTTAATCCACTCTGGCTCCACACCCTGGTGGTGGTGCATGAAACCGGCAGTTTTACCCGTGCCGCCGAGCGGCTGGATCTCACCCAGGCCGCCGTCAGTCAGCATATCTCGCGCCTCGAGGCCGAATTTGGCACCCTGCTGCTGCGCAAGCCCCGTCAGCTGGAGCTCACTCCGCGCGGGCTGGTGCTGCTCGACTTCGCCCGCCAGCAGGCGCAGGCAGCCGAACAGCTGCGAGCGCGCCTCTCTGACGATGACCCTCACCGCGGCGCCATCACCCTGTCCACCCCGGGTAGCATTGGTCTGCTGCTCTATCCCCTGCTGCTCGACCAGCAACAGGAGCACCCCGGACTCACTATCCAACACCGCTTCGCCCCCACCCCCGACATAGTGCAGGCGGTACTGGCGGGGCGCAGCGATCTGGGACTGGTGGATCAGCCGCCGGAGCACCCCAGCATTACCACCGAGCCCTTCGCCCGCGAACCCCTTTGTCTGGTGGTGCCCAACGATGGCGAGGAGCAGAGCTGGCAGCACCTCTGTCAGCTCGGCTTTATCGACCACCCGGATGGCCGCAGCATGGCACAACGCCTGTTGGGACGACGCTACCCCGGCCAGCGCGTTGACGAGGTCCCGCTGCGCGGCTTTACCAACCAGATCGGCCTGATCCTGGAGCCGGTCGCCCGCGGCCTCGGCTTTACCGTGCTGCCCCGCTTCGCCGTCACCGCCTTTGCCCAGCAGGAGAAGATCCGGGTGATCCAGAGCAGCATTGAAGTGATCGACACCCTCTGGCTGATCTACCGCGCCGAGTGGCCGCTCCCCGCCCGCCACCAGCGGCTGGTCACCGTCCTGAAACAGCGGGTTGCTGCACACTGAACGCTCTTGCGTCAGACATCGAGATCAATGTGGCCACAGTCACCGAGGGCTAGCGGCAAGAAGAAGAGAAAGGAGAGAGGGATAAATTGGCGAACGCCGGAAATGCGAAAGGCCAGCTCAATGAGCTGGCCTTTCTGAAAATGGCAGGGGCGGCAGGACTCGAACCCGCAACCATCGGTTTTGGAGACCGCTGTTCTACCAATTGGAACTACGCCCCTGCAACAAACGAGGCGTAGTATACAAAGTGGAGATCAAAGGTAAAGGCTTTTTTTACGCTTTCGATGCGATTGCACAAATCCCGAACAAGTCGCGATTGTTTGTGCAGCAAAGCGGGATAACTTGCTGTATTTGCAGCCCTGCCGGGGTAGGAATGGGACATAAATGGGGGTAGGGTGAAATCAGGTACCGGGAGGCCACTTATGCTCAATTACCGATTGCTCCAACAACTGGCGCCCCTCAACTTCAGGGATGAACGCAAGACAGAGTCCCTGCCCGCCTATCTTGAACGGGTCGCGCCGCTGGTGCCCTTTATTCCTGAAAATGTGCTCTCCCAGTGGATTTACCGTCATTGGCGCGGTTTTGAGTCCAACTGGAGCTTTATCGATCTCGCCAGCCATCAATTCACCTGTGAAAGCTGGCCCACCGCGCAACTGGTGGATCAGGTGGACTCCCGCCATATGGAGGTGATCGAGCGCTGGGGCGAGATGCTGCGCAGCAACCGGTATGTCCGTCGCTCCTGGCTCGGCGAGAAGATGCTGAGCGACGGCACCTGGCCCGAGCCGGTTATCGTACTGGCGCCAGAGGAGGGAGCCAGCTACCCGAACGGCCATCCCCTGCCCCGCCCCTACTGCCTGCTGGAAGGGCACCACAGACTCGGTTATTTGCGCGCCATGGCCCGCGATGGGGAATCGCTGCAAGAGACGCACAGAGTGTGGATTTGTCGTCATGTTTCCGATACTTAAACGTTTTTCATGCTGAAATTGGCATCGGAAATAAAATTTTGACAATTAAAAAAGCGGCCCTATAATCTGTCCGGTTTTGAAAAAGGTCGGGACGAAACGATGCAGTTTTTGATTCAGAAAACAGCCTTGCAGACGGGTGGTGCGCACCAGAGCGGCCCCGTTGTTTCCGGTTCCCACCCCAACGATCCCCAGTTATTTTTAAAAAAAGCCCCTGTTTCAGGGGCTTTTTTTTGTGCCCGAAAAACCTCCAATGATGTCAAAGGGAATGCAGACGATGACCAATCCACTCTATAAGAAACATGTCATCTCCATTTCGGACCTGACCCGGTCAGAAATGGAACTGGTAGTCTCAACCGCACAACGGTTGAAGGCTGAACCTGACACCAGCCTGTTGAAAGACAAGCTGGTTGCCAGCTGCTTCTTCGAAGCCTCCACCCGCACCCGCCTCTCGTTCGAGACCGCGGTACAGCGCCTTGGCGGCAACATCATCGGCTTCGCCGACGGTGGAAACACCAGCGCCAAGAAGGGCGAGACGCTGGCTGACTCCATCAAGATCATCGGCTCCTACTCGGATGCGGTGGTGATGCGCCATCCGAAAGAGGGTGCGGCCCGTCTGGCCTCCGAGTTCTCCCGCGTGCCGGTCATCAACGGCGGCGACGGCTCCAACCAGCATCCGAGCCAGACCCTGCTCGACCTGTTCACCATCCATGAGACCCAGGGTCGTCTGGACAACCTCAACGTCGCCTTCGTCGGTGACCTGAAATATGGCCGCACCGTCCACTCGCTGGCCCAGGCCCTCAGCTTGTTCAACTGCCGCTTCTTCTTCATCTCCCCGGAAGCGCTGGCGATGCCGGACTACATCTGCGAAGAGCTGGAAGAGAAGGGTATCCAGTTCAGCGTCCACCAGACCATGGAAGAGGTAATGCCGGAGCTGGACATCCTCTACATGACCCGCGTCCAGAAAGAGCGTTTCGACGAGACTGAATACAAGCACATGGCTGCCAAGTTCATTCTGGAGCTGGCGACTCTGGAAGGGGCCAAGCCCACCATGAAGATCCTGCATCCCCTGCCCCGCGTCGACGAGATCGATGTGGCGGTCGACAAGACTCCCCACGCTTGCTACTTCCAGCAAGCGGAGAACGGGGTCTATGCACGCCAGGCGCTGCTGGCACTGGTACTGAACGAAACTGTCTGAGCTTAGGGGAATATCATGTCTGACAAGAACCAACTGCAAGTCGAAGCCATCCGTCACGGCTCCGTCATCGATCACATCCCCGCTGGCCAGGGCATCAAGATCCTCAAGCTGTTCCAGCTGGTTGAAACCCAGGAGCGGATCACCGTCGGCTTCAACCTGAAATCCGGTGCGCTGGGCAAGAAGGATCTCATCAAAATTGAGAACACCCGCCTGACCGAGCAACAGGCCAACCAGCTGGCGCTGTTCGCCCCGAAAGCGACCGTCAACATCATCGAAGACTTCAATGTGGTGAAGAAGCACCAGCTGGAGCTGCCGGAGTTCATCGCAGGAGTGTTCCACTGCCCCAACTCCAACTGCATCTCCCACAACGAGCCGGTAGACAGCTACTTCCGGGTGCGCGAAGTGAAAGGCGTGGTGCGGATGAAGTGCAAATATTGCGAGAAGTCCTTCACTCAGGACATCGTCAGCGAGCGTTACTGATATCTGATTGGGCCCCGCGGGGCCCATTTTTGAACCCTGTCACATCACCGAATTTCCAGTCAGCTATAATTTGCCATCGCAAGATGGTAATGCCCGCTCATTCCCTGCATATAGATGGATTATCAGTGTTTTTGCCTGATAACTGACTACTATGGCAGATATCGCGCGCTTACCTCCGGTCATCATCAAAGGAATTCGCCGTGGTCAAAACCCTCAGTCGTCCCGTTGCCCAAGAGCCCGATCTGGCCCAGCTGGATGCCTGTCGCCAGATCATCGGTCAGCACTGCTACAGCACCCAGGAAGAGATCCGCCGCGAGCTGTCGGAGCGCGGCTTTGCCGACATCAGCCAATCCACCATCTCCCGCCTGCTGCGCCGCCTCGGCGTGGCCAAGGCCCAAAATGCCAACGGCAAGAAGGTCTACACCCTGGTCGATGAGCAGCTGGAGCCCGCCGGCAGCACCCGCTCGATCCACGACATGGTGCGCGAAGTGGTGCACAACCAACAAATGGTGCTGATCCACACCACTCCGGGCGCCGCCACCGTGGTGGCTCGCCTGCTGGATCGCAACGCCAATCCCGAGATCATGGGCGCCGTCGCGGGAAATGACGTGGTACTGGTCGCGCCGCGCCATATCAGCCGTACCCGTCAGGCCCATGCCGCCGTGGTGCGCACACTGGCGCAGGCCCGCTAAGCTCTCTCCCCCAAATGCACTGAGGCGACCCGCGGGTCGCCTTTTTGTTGCCTGCTATTTTGTGTCCATCACTTCTTGCGCCCATAAAAAACGGGAGCCCGCAGGCTCCCGTTTCATCTTGCTTGTTATCCCTCAGGAGAGCACGGCGCCCAGACTCAGGCAGACCACGATCAGCACGGTCAGGATACCGAGCAGCGGAGCCACCCACTTCAGCCAGCGCACATAAGGCACCTTGGCGATGGCCAGACCGCCCATGACCACGGCGGAGGTCGGGGTCACCAGGTTCACCAGACCGGAGGCAGACTGGTAAGCAGTCACCACCAGGTCGCGGCCCACGTTGGCGAAGTCGGCCAGCGGCGCCATGATCGGCATGGTCAGTACGGCCAGACCGGAGGAGGACGGCACCAGGAAGGAGAGCACCACTTCAAGCACGAACATCACGTTGATAAAGACGATGGTGGAGAGGCCGGTCACGATCCCTTCTGCACTGTGCAAAATGGTGTGAGTGATCATGCCGTTATCCATCACTACCACGATACCGCGGGCGATACCGATGATCAGCGCCACCCCTAGCAGGTCACGGGCACCGTCGATAAAGTTGGAGGTCAGCTCCTCTTCGCTCATGCGGGAGATGAGACCAACGATGATGGCAGCAGCCAGGAACACGCCGGAGATCTGCGCCATCCACCAGCCCAGCACGGCCACACCGTAGATCATCACGGCGAAGGCGGCGACGAAGATACCCAGCACGATTTTACGGGTCAGGGTGAACTCCAGCATCTGGTCGCTCTTGTTGCCAAGGAAGTGGGCACGGTTCTCTTCCCACTTGTCAGCCACCAGAGATTTACTCGGATCGCTGCGCACCATCTTGGCGTAACGCATGACGTAGGCAACACAGAGCAGCCAACCGGCGACCAGCATGGCAACGCGCAGCCAGATACCGTCGGTGAAGGAGATACCGGCGGCGTTGGCGGCGATAACGGTGGCAAACGGGTTGATGGTGGAACCCAGAGTACCGATACCGGCACCCAGCAATACGGTTGCCGCGGCGACCACAGGGTCGAAGCGGGCGGCCATCATCACCGGCACCAGCAGGGTGTAGAACGGCAGCGACTCTTCGGCCATCCCGTAGATGGTTCCGCCTGCGGCGAACAGCGCCATCAGGATCGGGATCATCCACTCTTCCCGGCCGCGCAGGCGGTCGGTCACACGTTCAATACCGGCATCGATGGCACCTGTCTTGGTCACGATGCCAAGAAAACCACCGATGATCAGGATAAAGAGGGAGACGTCGATGGCGCCAGCCTCATAGGTGTCGTGGTTGTAGAGGCCATCGATAGGTGCCAGCAGCACGTCGACGATCCCCTGGGGATTCCCCTCCACCAGTTTGTAGGTACCCGCCACCGGCACTTCTTTGCCGAGGGCTTCGTTCATGGTCATTTCATATTTGCCGGCCGGCACTATCCAGCTCAGGGCGGCCACCAGGGCGATCAGCACAAACAGTATCGTGTAGGCTGACGGGAACTTGAATTTGGTCATGGTCCAGCTTCCTTCTGTGGGTGTGGTATCCATGCAGGCTGCGGGTTGTAGGGTTAGAGGTATTATGCCGCTGTCACATGGTCGAAAAGCCGGGGGTCGCCCCCCGGCACCACTACTGCGACCTTAGTCGCCCAGCGTAGCAACCATCACTGCCTTGATGGTGTGCATCCGGTTTTCGGCCTCGTCGAACACGATGCTGTGCTCGGATTCGAACACGTCCTCGGTCACTTCCAGGCCTTTCATGCCATATTTGTCAGCCACTTCCTTGCCCATGGTGGTCTCGTCGTTGTGGAACGCCGGCAGGCAGTGCATGAACTTCACATCAGGATTCTTGGTGGCGTTGATGACATCCATGTTGACCTGATACGGAGTCATCAGTTTGACGCGCTGATCCCAGGCTTCTTTCGCTTCACCCATGGATACCCAGACGTCGGTGTAGAGGAAGTCCGCACCCAGCACACCCTCTTTCACATCTTCGGTCAGGGTGATGCGTGCGCCGGTCTCTTCGGCGATCAGGCGGCACTTGGCAACCAGCTCCTCTTCCGGCCAGAAGGCTTTCGGAGCGACCAGACGGATATCCATACCCATTTTGGCGGCGCCGACCATCAGGGAGTTACCCATGTTGTTGCGGGCATCACCCAGGTAGGCGAACTTGATTTGATCCAGACGCTTGCCCTTGCCGTGCTCCAGCATGGTCATGAAGTCGGCCAGGATCTGGGTCGGGTGGAATTCGTTGGTCAGGCCGTTCCAGACCGGGACACCGGCGTAGGCACCCAGCTCTTCGACGATCTCCTGACCGTAGCCGCGGTATTCGATACCGTCATACATGCGACCCAGTACACGGGCGGTGTCCTTCATGGACTCCTTGTGACCGATTTGGGAACCGCTTGGGCCAAGGTAGGAGACCTGAGCGCCCTGGTCGAAGGCCGCTACTTCAAACGCACAACGGGTACGGGTGGAGGTCTTCTCGAAAATCAGGGCGATGTTCTTGCCGACCAGATGCTTGCGCTCGTAGCCACCGTATTTGGCTTTCTTCAGGTCGATGGCCAAGTCGATCATGTATTGGATTTCGCGCGGGGTGAAGTCCAGCAGTTTCAGGAAGTTACGGTTACGCAGATTAAAAGCCATGATGAGTTCTCTCTATATATGTTTCAGACCAGTTCGGGCAGTAGTGTTGACTACGCATTCTCAGTACAGATATCGGTAATTACGCATGTACGGTGCGGGTGGCGACGATATTGGTGCCGGCTTCTCCCTTGAGGATGGCGAGGCCATCTTCCAGCGAGCCGATGCCGACCATGCCGCCGGTCGCTTTGACAAATTCACAAGAGGCTTCGACTTTCGGTCCCATGGAACCTGCGTCGAACTTGACCCCGGCCAGCTCGTCCGGGCTGGTGACTCGCAGCGGACGCTGGGTCGGTTTGCCCCAATCCAGATAGACGGCATCGGCATCGGTCAGGATCAGCAGGGCGTCGGCCTTGATCTGCTTGGCCAGATAGGCGGCAGACATGTCTTTGTCGATGACGGCTTCGATACCGGTCAGGCTCTGACCATCCCAGGTCACAGGGATACCGCCACCACCGGTACAGATGATGAGGTGGCCCTGGGCAATCAGGGTTTCGATGGCGTCGCCTTCAACGATGCGCTGGGGCAGCGGGGATGGCACTACACGGCGGAAGAACTTGCCGTCAGCCTTGACCACCCAGTGCTTCTCTTCTGCCAGGGTGCGGGCTTCAGCCTCTTCGTAGACGGGGCCGATAAATTTGGTCGGATTGGCAAACGCCGGATCCTTGGGATCGACCTGCACCTGAGTCAGCAGCGCGGTGACGTTGCGGCTCGGCATCAGGTTTTTCAGCTCCTGGATCAGCATGTAGCCGATCATGCCCTGGGACTCGGCACCCAGCACATCCAGCGGATAGGGGGATACCTTGGTGTAGGCGCTGTTTTGCAGGGCCAGCAGGCCGACTTGCGGGCCGTTGCCATGCACCAGCACCACGTTGTACTCCTGAGCGATCAGGGCGATGGTCTTGGCGGCAGTTGCGATGTTCTTGCGCTGGATATCCGCTTCCAGTGGCTCACCACGACGGAGCAGTGCATTGCCACCCAGAGCGACGACGACAGTTGGTTTTTTCATAGTGGTTAATCTCGAGTTTGGTTCTGTGTGGCGCCAGCTTCTGCCGGCGCCACGCCGTCTCATCAGATGCTGTCGCGTTCCATCGGGCAGCTCATGCAGCGGGCGCCGCCGCGGCCACGGCCCAGTTCATCACCCGGAATGGAGAGAACTGTGATACCGGCCTTGTCATATTTCTCGTTGGTGTAGGTATTGCGCTCGTAACCCACCACCACGCCGGGACGTACGGTCAGCACGTTGTTGGCGTCGTTCCACTGCTCGCGTTCGGCTTCGAAGCTGTCACCGCCAGTGGTGATGATCTTCAGCTGATCCACGCCCAGTGCTTTCTCGATAGCGGTGACGAAGTAGCCCTCTTCCTTGATGTTCATGCCGGTGGCGCCGCCCGGAGTCAGGCTCCAGCACTGCACGTCCTTGCGGATCACTTCCGGATAGACGGAGAAGGTGTCGATATCCATGTGGGTCATGACGGTATCCAGGTGCATGCAGCTGCGGTGTTTCGGCAGCTCCATAGCGATGACCTGCTTGGCCTGACCATGTTTGAACAGGCTGCGAGCCAGGTGCTCGACACCTTGCGGGGTGGTGCGCTCGGACATGCCGATCAGCACGGCACCGCGGCCGATAACCAGTACGTCGCCACCCTCGATGGTGGAGTTGTCGTAGTCACGCTCCTCGTCACCGAAGTACTTGATGAAGTCCTGACCGGCAAACATCGGGTGCCAGCGGTAGATGGCCTTCACATGATTGGTTTCGCGGCGACGAGCCGGTTTGGCCATCGGGTTGATGGAGACGCCACCGTAAACCCAGCAGGAAGTGTCACGAGTGAAGAGGTGGTTGGGCAGCGGCTCGATGATGAAATCGGTCGGAGCGTGCATGCCCACTACCATGTTGACGCCGCTGTAGGGCATCTCGGAGTAGGTCAGGCCGCCGGAGAGAATGCGGGCCAATTCGCGATGCGGCATGTCAGCCAGGAAGCAGCGCACGTCGTTGGCAAAAGAAGAGCCGAGGCGATAGTCGGAGACCTGATGTTGCAGCAGCCAGGTTTTGGCTTCCGGCACATCAAGTGTTTCGGCCAGCAGATTGGTCAGCAGGAAAACTTCGACATTCTGATCGCGCAGTACCTGAGCGAATTTGTCGTGCTCCTGACCGGCGCGTTCAACTGACAGGACGTCATCGAACAGCAGATCCTGGCAGTTGGAAGGAGTCAGACGCTTCAGACTGAGGTTGGGGCGGTGCAACATGACACGGCGCAATTGGCCAACTTCAGAACCTACATAAAATTTGCTCATGATTATATTCCGTCTAGCAGTGGTCCCTGCGAGTGATTGAATAGATTCCTTCTATTCATGCTCGTGGCTAAGGCGGGATATTCTTTATGTAGGGTAATCGGCTTATGTTCTATCCTGCCCTTGCCTTTCGAGACCGAGGTTAGCCCTGCGAATCACGACAAACTTAGACATTGATCACATTCACTCAGAACTGAATATATTCACCATCCAATCTATGACCCCGGTAGCAAATTGCGCATTTTCCACACAAAGCACACCGAATAACCATGCAAAACCACCCCGCTATATTTCAGGTTGATTCATTTTTTATTCATGCCAGTTAACTGGAGTGATTAAATGCAAATAACAAAAACTGTTAAAAATCATTACTGTAAATAACTTTACAAATAGAATTTGAATATTACTCACTAGGTATTGAATACATCGCCGTGACGGGAGGAACGCGGGAGAAATAAATACTCACATCTACCACATTCACTGCATAAATCTTTTCTTGTTCCAGATCATGGCATTGATGCCAACCCCATCAGGCTCGGCCTTATAAGTCATCACCTCTTTGTGCAGTTCAACTTAATATGCACAAAGTCCGCATCAAGGTGGGCAGCCATCCTCGTCGGTCACCACAACGCCTTTTGATACTTTTTTCATTAATTGAATTTATTCGTCTCACCTTGCACTGGCGCCAACCTCGACTTAACTCAGAAAGTGATCCAGATCACACAGGAATGGCACTACCAAGGAGTTGTTATGAAGATGAAACCCATGCTGTTGCTCGCGACTTTGCTGTTCTCTACGTTCCCCACCCTCAGTCAGGCTGAAGGAACCCCTGCCATACCCATGGTGGTATGCCATGTTGACAAGGCCCCCCAGATGCTGGTGCCTGACTATGTCTGCCGCTGGCAGGGAGGCAGCGTTCATTACTAGTCGAAACAACGAGAGGAGCATCACTCCTCTCGCCTTGTGATGAGACAGGCCCCTCCTATACTGAAATCAGCGGTTTTCTCATGGATAGGGGAACGTCATGATCTTGTTGGTCGGTGGAGAGAAGGGGGGGAGTGGCAAGAGCTGCCTGGCACAAAATCTGGCGGTCTACCTCAGATCCCAATTTCAGGGGGAGGTGTTACTGGTCGACTGCGACCCGCAGCGCACCACCTCTGACTGGATTCAGGAGCGCAATGACAACCCGGAGCTGCCACAAATCAACTGCGTACAGCTCTATGGCAATATTCGCAACGACCTGCTCAGCCTGAAAAACCGCTACGACTACGTCATCGTCGATTGCGGCGGGCAAGACAACCGGGCACTGCGCTCCACCATGGCTGTCGCCACCCACGCCTTGATCCCCTTGCGCCCGAAACGCCGTGACCTCAAGACCCTGCCCCACATGGAAGATCTCATCACTACCTGCAAAATGGTCAATCCGACCCTCAATGCAGCCGTAGTGCTAACCCAGTGCCCCGCCCTGCCCAATCAGGTAAAACGCATTCTGGAAGCGAAAGAGGTTTGCTCCTCGTTCGGTGTCGACGTCCTGAACGCCATCACCTATGGCCGCAACGTCTATGACGACAGCGAAGAGAAGGGACTATCGGTGATGGAGATCGAGCCGGATGGCAAATCCGCCGAAGAGATCCGGGCCATCGCCAAAGAGTTCCTGCAAGTGGGGGTGTGAGATGGGTCTGGCCGATCTGAAGAAAAAGCACCAGCTGCATCACCAGAAGAAGTTCACCGTCGACGAATTTATCGAAGATGCGGAGTTCTACGCCAAAGGCAAACCCAAGGTGGTCAGCCTTGAACTGGGCCTGCATCGTGACGAAGCCCTGTCGGCGCTGGCCTTTATCGAGAGCGGCGAGCACCTGAAGCCCAGCTACAAAAAAGCCACCTTCTCCATGAGCACGGTGGCCATCGACGAGCTGGGTAATCTGACCCAGCAAGACGGCATGAACAAGTCCCTGTTGCTGCGCCTCTTTACCCACTACTTCTCTTCGCTGACTCCTGAAGAGCGCCAGACCATCTATGAGCGGCTCAACCAGCGCTCATAATTTCTCCATTCAACCGCTCTTGTGTGCCTCGCCAATTCACCCCGAATGACCATCATCAGACTGCAAAATCTGTTTCTGAAGCAACCAAAACGCCGTGTAAGAGATCTGCCATTCAAGATGTAAGCTAACGGCCAAAAAGATCCCCGAGATAATCGGAAGATAGGATCTTAAAACATGAAGATGAGAAACTTAACTAGCTGTTTATAAATGAATAAATCGAAACTCACCACTTTCGAAATAGCTAATGACAAAAACGTTTTCCAATCTGGCGTTGTAGCCGGTTAGAAAATCCTTATAGTTACTCATGCACGGACGCAATGAAGTCGGTCAGGAAGACTGGCTGCCAGGGTTGGGCAAATGGACTCACCACAGGATGTGGTAAAGGACACCTCCCAGGACGGAGAAAGTGCGACGGGACAGGATGACTCGTCAGGCCAAGATGGCTAAAGGACACCCCAAAGGATTGGGAAGGGGAAACCTAAAGGAAGAGGTAAACAGTCAGGGATTGCAGGGAGCAACTTCGTTCAAGGATATGAGCGATACGACTACCGGGGGCGACGCAAGTCGCCCCCATCTTTTTATCTGCATTTCACCGTCCCCTTGCTTGGCTCTCAATTGCTTGCCTCAGCGCAGAGAGTTCTTACCAGAACCTTCCCGACCCGCTGCTTAAGCAAAAATACAGATGAGAAGGGCGCCACGATGGCGCCCTTCTCTGTTTTCTGATCGGCAAACACGCTTATATCACACGAGAAAACTGCTGCTGGCGAGCCTTGTTGCGCAGGTAGACGTCGAAGCACATGCAGATATTGCGGATCAACAGCTGTCCTGTGGAAGATACCTCAAGCCCGGCATCAGTCATGCGCACCAGCCCATCATCGATAAAGGTCTGTAGCAGCTTGAGATCCTCGGCGAAGTACTCTTTGAAATCCAAGCCAAATGTCTGCTCAATGGTGGTGAAGTTCAAACGAAAATCGCAGATAAGGCGCTTGATAACTTCACGGCGGATCAGGTCATCCTGATTGAGCGAGCAGCCTTTCCACTGGGCATGCCCCAACTCCTCAACCTGACCGTAATAGGTTTTGAGCTCTTTCTGATTCTGGGAGTAGGCATCCCCGATCATGCTGATGGAGGAGACCCCCAGCCCCAGCAGATCGCAATCACCTTGAGTGGTATAGCCCTGGAAGTTGCGGTGCAGCTTACCCTCGCGCTGCGCGACCGCCAGTTCGTCATCTGGTTTGGCAAAATGGTCCATGCCGATGAACTGGTAACCCTGACCGGTGAGGAAGGCTATGGTGTCCTGCAGCATGGCCAGTTTCTCCTGCGGCGCTGGCATATCCAGCTCTTTCAACTTGCGCTGGGCGGCAAAGCGGCTCGGCAGATGGGCATAGTTGAAGATGGAGAGGCGCGCCGGATCCGTCTTGAGCACCTCTTCCAACGTATGGTGGAAGCTGGCACGATCCTGATGCGGCAGGCCATAGATAAGGTCGAGGTTGGTCGAGCGGAAGCCAAGTTCACGGGCTCGTTCCAACATGGCTTTAATAAAGTCGTTGTCCTGCTCGCGGTTGACCGCGACCTGTACATCCTTGTTGAAGTCCTGCACCCCAAGGCTGATGCGATTGAAGCCGACGTCTCGCAGCACATCCAGCATGGTAATGGCAATCTCGCGCGGATCGACCTCGATGCTGAACTCCCCCTCTTCGGCGAAATGGAAGTGCTCACGCAGCATGGCCATCAGACGGCGCGTTTGTGCTTCATCCAGATAGGTGGGTGTTCCACCGCCCCAGTGCAGCTGGGTGACCAGACGGTGCTTGAAGAGCGGGGCTTGCGCCTTGATCTCCTGCTCCAGGTAGTCGAGATACTCGTCAGCCTTGTGCTGATGGCGGGTAATGACCTTGTTGCAGCCGCAGTAGTAGCAGAGCTTGTGACAGAAAGGGATATGCACGTAGAGCGACAGATTGCGCTCGGGATACTGGCCGGCAGCGCGGACAAAATCCGGATAGCCGAAGCTCTCGTTGAACTCCAGCGCAGTGGGATAAGAGGTGTATCGCGGGCCACTGTAGTTATATTTTTCGATCAGGGCCTGATCCCACACAATCTGTTCTGCTTGCACGCTCGCTTCCTCTCTTGTTGTTATTGTTGGCTCACCGACCTAACTGAAAATCCTTCAGCTGGGCCACATCCTTGAGGATCTGAGCCTCCAGCTCGGCCTCGTAGCCGCTGCGTTCGAGATCCATCTTCATCACTTCATTGCGCTTGAGGGCACGTCTGGCCTCATGAGTCGGCATATCCTTCACCTTCTCATACAGCCCGTACAGACCCGGGAACTCGGCAACGAACGCTCGCCCCCCCTTGATCTGCAACGCATCCAGCAGATTGGTCAGCCGAATGGCGCCTTCGGAGTAATCGCACTGCCCCTCCTGCACCGCATGAGCAATGACCCGCACGCTCTCCAGAATTCGTTCATTGCGAGCGGTAATCGCCTGCCACTGCATCGCTTGCTGTCGTCTCAGCCTGGCCAGCAGCATGCCTGCATAGATGGCCAACCCTGACAAAATCAGGCCGCCCAACAGGGCGGCCAGCATCCATCCACTCATCACTTTTTCTTCGGCTCAGGCTTGGGTTCCGGCTTGAAATCGACCTGGTTGAAACGGTCCCACAACTCCTCTTCGGAGGCCGGTTTCTGCTCGTCGAACTCTGCGTCATCGCCATCATCAAACGGCATCTCATCATCTTCATCATCGTCGTTGTCGATGATGCCCAGCTCATCCATCAGCTCCTGATAACGGTCGACACGCTGATCAACCCAGGACTGCTCGGCCGCTTCCAGGGTTTCACCGGCATCAAGACGATCCAGCAGATCATTCAAGCGGTCATCGTTTTCGATGGAAGCCAGCTCCTGCTCGGGCGTCATCACCAGCTTCTTCTCTTTCACCGCCTTGGGTGCTGCCGGCTTCTTCTGTTTGTCATCTACCACCAGAACTACCGGCTTGCGGGAACCGATACGCGGATCTTTGGACTGGCTGTTACCAGACTTGTTCTTCGGCTGTTCAACTTGCTGACGAGAACCAGCCTTCAGGCCTTTGCGCTTGGCAGCCCGTTTACGCTCACGGCCTTCCTGAGCACTGACATCAGATTCTTTGCGCTTGCCAGTAGGCTTGCGAGTGGGTTGTTTAGCAGACATGAATGGCTAACTCCGAAAAATAACTGGTTTGACCCGTACCCGGGATGATCTCACCCGGTGGGATACGATGCGAGGAACAGTAAGGCTGGAACAAGAGCAGGATCCCGCACCAATCAGGCCCAATCAGGCCACTGAACACCGCAGGATCGGTATCCTCTGGGTATGTTGCTGGTATTTTGACACAGAATGGCTAATCGGGTTAATGACCCAAAAGAAAAAAGGCAGCCGAAGCTGCCTTGATATGTTCATGCGTGCGCCATCCTGAATGGCAAAACAATCTGTTTCGTCCTCTCCATGACAACTTGTCGCCGCATCATATCGTTGTGTGGTCATCCTGACCTTATATTGGTCGTTCCTGAATGTGCGTGTGCTTGTTTGACCCGTCTCGACCGCATCCTGCCATCGTGCCGGGGAGTCTGCATCCCGCAACCCCATCCCGCTCCGGAGATGGTCACCATCCTGATCCTTCAATCCTTTGCCAGCTCATCCGAGCCCATGGCATCCCGCCACACCAACCATCCTCTGCTCACAACACCCTGTCGTGACACCGCCACCCAATCCGTGGGTGAATCCATTAAGCCTACTGTACCAACTCTATAAAGCGGCTCAATCCACTCAAAACATTCTCAACATGTCGAAAAATATCAATATTCATATAATTAATTGATAAATAATGATTATTTAATATTTTATGCAATTTTATGAGCCTTGGCCTGCCTTGAGAATGGGAGATCTCTTACAGAACGGGGGGATTAAACCGAGAATTATCTGAAAGCCATAAAAACAACGGGGAGCCCAAGCTCCCCGTTTCAACTCAAATCGACCGTATCGACTATATCAGTGCAGACCCGCCACATATTTGGAGAGGGCTTCGATATCCTGATCAGTCAGTTTCTTGGCAACATCCCGCATCATGCCATTCGGATCGTTGTCACGCGTGCCGGCACGGAATGCGGTGAGCTGAGCTTTGATATAGGCAGGATGCTGGCCGGACAGGTTGGGATACTTCGCCTGTTCGACACCCGAGCCACGGGGACCATGGCAAGCCGTACAAGCTGCCAGACCGCGACTCATGTCACCACCCATATAGAGTGCCTTGCCCGCTTCGACCACGTCGTCAGGGACAGCGATAGGGGTAACCTTAAGGCTGGAGAAATAAGCCGCCAGGTCATCCATGTCCTGTTCCGACAAAGGTAACGCCATCGGCCCCATCACTGGCGCAACCCGGCCAATTTGACCAGAAGCGGCAGCCTTCAGTTCAACTAACTGTTTTTTGATATATGATGCGTGCTGACCAGCAATTTTGGGGTACATATCAACCAGGCTGTTTCCGTCCGGTCCATGACAAGCCGCACAAACGGCAGCCTTGGTCTGTCCCGCAGCGGCATCGCCCTTGGCTTGTGCCATCCCCGTTACGCCAACCATCAGAGCAAGAGTAATGACTAGGTTCTTCATGGCGTTCCAACTTTTCGTTATTAGGCTTCCAGATCCCATGCCGCTGAAGGCATGTTAAAATAAACGCGTTTAAGCGACGCTATTTTACACCATTTTACAAAAAAGTAACTCTATAACCCTCTATCTCCATGGGGAATTTACGTTGGATACACAAACTCTGAATTTCAATAAGGTGCATTTTGTGACCAGCGCACCCGACATCCGTCACCTGCCAAATGATGGGGGTGTCGAGATCGCGTTTGCCGGCCGTTCCAACGCCGGTAAGTCATCTGCATTGAACACCTTAACCAAACACAAGAACCTGGCGCGCACCAGTAAGACACCCGGTCGTACCCAGCTGATCAACCTGTTTGAGCTGGAACCGGGCAAGCGTCTGGTCGACTTGCCGGGTTATGGTTATGCGCAAGTTCCGCTCGAAATGAAGCTCAAGTGGCAAAAGTCACTAGCAGAGTATCTGCAGCGCCGTGAGTCATTGAAAGGTCTGGTGATCCTGATGGACATCCGCCACCCGCTCAAAGATACCGACATGAACATGCTGGAGTGGAGCTCGCACCGTCAGTTGCCCGTCATGCTGCTGCTGACCAAGGCTGACAAATTGAGCCCCGGCCCGCGCAACAACCAGGTGATCAAGGTGCGCCAGGCCGTTGCCAACCTCGGTTCCCAGATCCAGGTCGAAGCGTTCTCCTCCCTCACCAATATCGGTGTGGAGAAGCTGGCGCAAACCCTAACCGAATGGTACGTCAGTGGTGACGATACCGACCTGCTGAACGCTGACGAACAGCAACCTGCCGAGGAGTAATCTACTCCTCGCTCTCCTTGCAATTGGCGGAGCACTCCTCCGCTGATTGAAAGGGTTTCAGATTGCCGCTTTCACCTGCCTCACGACAAACACCCAGCATTCGCCTCCCCTGCTATATCCATTACCGCTTACAGTTCATATAGATAGGCAGTTAATTCACGATAGAAATTAACCTCTAAAGACGTTGAGAGCGTTTTCAAATTCGTTCTTTCAAAACGAACCAGAATTACAAAAAGAGACAAAGATGAAATTTAATTACAAGACCTAACCGAAAGGGATAAAAATGAGGCCGGACGACAGTGATGCCATCCAGCCTGAAATAATAAGTTCAAAAAATTGGGAAGAAGCTGAATCTTGAGTACCAGACGACAGGTATTCCTCAAGAAGCAGCCTCATTCTATCAAATGCATCGCCAATTTAAAGCATTTACTCTAAATGATGCGCATAAAAAAACACCCCGACGAGAACCTCATCGGGGCAGCTATTCAGCCACATTCAATTACGTGAAATAAAAGGTCTGAAAGATAGAACATCTTACCTCTGTACCCTACGCAGACAACTGTACAGCAAAGCAGCAGAAAGTGAAAGTAATTTATGTAATTTAGTTTCACAACTTACAGATTAATAAAAAACCTTTTACTTTCATGTAGATAAAAAAATCCCCAGTACGAATACCGGGGAGTTATAAAGGTGACTAGCTAGCACTTCCTCAACTATCTAGTTAGTCAGCGCCATTTCAAAGTAGTTCCGCTACAAAACAAAAAAACTTTGAAAAATCAGAGATAGATAGCACCATCTTCAGCAAACTCTTGTTCTTCAATGAGTTTTTCAGCCATGTCTTCAATATCAAAACGTACACTTTCGAAGGCTCTGACGATGTCATCCTCCCTCGTCAGCGCCAGACCTGTCATTCTCTCCAGTCGCCGCTGGCTGATGTAACAATCTATCAGCGCCCCCATCTGCTGGGCAGGAAAACGCACCCGCTGTTCGTCAGCCTGCCACTCCATCAGGTCGGGAAACAGAATACCCTGGTTCATATCACCCCCAAGTTACGCTTCAACTCTCTCAATACCTGTTTAGTCCCGGGACGAATTCCGCGCCACACGGTAAACGCTTCGGCGGCCTGTTCCACCAGCATGCCGAGTCCATCCATGGTTTGACGGGCCCCATGCTGTTTGGCCCAACTGATAAAGGCCGTATCCGAGGCGCCATACATCATGTCGTAGATGGCAATATCAGTGTGGATCAGGGCAGGGGCCAACGGCGGCAGCTCCCCTTGCAGGCTGGCGGAGGTAGAGTTGATGACGAGATCGAATGGCCCTGCCAACTGCTCATAGGTCTGGGCAGTCACAGGCCCCAGATCGTGGAATTCGGCAGCCAACTGTTGCGCTTTTGTGTGGGTGCGGTTGGCGATCAACAGCTCGCTCGGCAACTCAGCCAGCAGCGGCGCCAATGCACCACGAGCCGCACCACCGGCACCCAGCAGCAGGATCCGGCTATCCGCCAGCGTCACACCATGGGACTTGAGATCGGCGACCAATCCAGCGCCATCGGTATTATCCCCCAGCAACACGCCATCATCGGTCAGCTTGATGGTATTGACCGCTCCCGCCCGCTTGGCCCTCGGGCTCAACCGATCAACCAGCGCGAATGCCTGCTCCTTGAAGGGAACGGTGACATTGCATCCCTTGCCCCCTTGGTCAAAGAAGGTGCGCAGGGCGTGGGCAAACTCGTCGATGGCGGGTTCAGCCAGCCCATACTCCAGCTCTTGCTGGGTTTGTCTGGCAAACAGGGTGTGAATGAAGGGGGACTTGCTGTGGCGCACCGGGTGGCCAAAAACCAGATAACGATCCATCAAAGAGTTCCATCAGAGGGCAATATTCCGATTTAACGGGTTTTCACTCTCGGGAACAAGCCGAATAACGGCCAGTAAAAAGGGACCATCATGGTCCCTCGGGTCACAGCCACTCTCGCGGCGTGAGGTAATCGGTGTAGAGCAAGGCTTCAGGAGTGCCCGCCTCCGGCTGCCAGTCATACTCCCAACGTGCCAGCGGTGGCATCGACATCAGGATCGACTCGGTACGTCCGCCGGTCTGTAGCCCGAACAGGGTGCCACGGTCATACACCAGATTGAACTCCACATAACGGCCGCGACGATAGAGCTGGAACTCCCGCTCCCGCTCGCCATAGGGCAGTGCCTTGCGTCGTTCAATGATCGGCAGGTAAGCATCGAGATATCCCCGACCGACCGCCTGCATAAAGGCAAAGCAGTCGGCAAAAGGCCAGCGATTCAGATCGTCGAAGAAGAGACCGCCCACCCCCCGCGTCTCGTTGCGGTGCTTGAGAACGAAGTAGCGATCGCACCAGGATTTGAACTCGGAGTAGATATCATCACCAAAGGGCTGGCAGAGATCATGGGAGACCTGATGCCAGTGCTGCACATCCTCGGCAAACGGGTAGAAGGGCGTCAAATCGAAGCCACCGCCAAACCACCAAATGGGCTCTTCACCCTCTTTCTCGGCGATGAAGAAACGGACGTTGGCATGGCTGGTCGGCACATAGGGGTTGTGCGGATGGATCACCAGCGACACGCCCATCGCCTCGAACTTGCGACCAGCCAACTCTGGCCGATGGGCTGTAGCAGAGGCAGGCATGGCATCGCCATAGACATGGGAGAAGTTGACGCCCCCCTGCTCGATCACCGCGCCGTGGCGCAGCACGCGGGTGCGTCCGCCACCACCGCCTTCACGGCTCCAGGCATCTTCCACAAAGTGTCCACTGCCATCGGCCTGCTCCAGACCACGGCAGATCTCGTCCTGCAACTGCAACAGGAAGGCCTTGACCTGGGCCACATCCGGTTTGCTCATCTTGTCTCCAGTCAGGCAGGATCGTGAACGCCCTGTCCATTTTTATAGTTAAATCAATCAGATGAGCTCACCACTCAGCGGATTGATAGTAAATCATGACGTATCCGCCAGCTCAGGAGGGGCGAATAATGGCGCCGGTTCGGGCGTCCTTGATCTCGGAGGGGTTAGCTTGACCACCCACTTCACCGGGCAGGATATAGGCCAACTTGCTTGCCAGCCGCTCACCAATATCGGCCACCCGACGGGCAGGCTCCTCACCGGTCAAGTTGGCGCTGGTAGAAACCAGCGGCTTGCCAAAGGCGCGACACAACGCCTGCACCTGAGGATGAGCCGTCACGCGTACCGCGAGGGTCTCGAACTGCCCGGTCAGCCAGGCCGGCGTCGTTGCACGGGCAGGCATGATCCAGGTAAAGGGGCCGGGCCAGCTGGCTTCAACCCGAGCCAGTTGTTCACCACTAAGTTGGCTCAGATCGATGTAATCCTGCAATTGCTCTACGTCGGCAGCAATCAGGATCAACCCCTTCTCCACCGGACGCTGCTTGATGGCCAGCAGTCGCTGCACCGCCACTTCGGAGTCGGGATCACATCCCAGACCAAACACGGCCTCGGTCGCATAAGCAATCACCCCTTCCTGCTGGAGGGCGGCAACTGCCTGTTCAAATTCATTTGGCATAGGAAAAATGCGGCAGCCTGGCTGCCGCCTCGTCACTTAGTAGCAAGTTGAATCCGTATGGCGGCGACCATGGCAAAGTGACGTGTTGCTGTTGCACAGGAAAATACGACACATCCGGATCGCCACTCGTTCACTTACTTGAGTTGAGCCTGCAGGGCGGCATCCTTGGCCATCACCTCTTCGGCATTCTTCTGGCGTTCGGCCCGAACCTTGGCCGCCAGTTCATCATCGGCTACTGCCAGCATCTGGGCTGCCAGATAACCTGCGTTCTTGGCACCAGCTTTGCCGATCGCCACGGTCGCCACCGGTACACCACCCGGCATCTGCACGGTGGAGAGCAGCGCATCCAGCCCTTTGAGCGGGCCGCCATCGATGGGCACCCCGATCACGGGACGAGTCGTGATGCCGGCTACGGCACCCGCCAAATGCGCCGCCAGACCGGCAGCACAGATAAAGACCTTGCAGCCACGGGCCTCGGCATCGGTCACATACTGATGGGTCGCAGCCGGCGTGCGGTGCGCGGAGGTGACTTTGACTTCCACTGCGATATCAAATGACTTGAGCACCTCGAGGGTGGTCTGCATCACGGGGAAATCAGAATCAGAGCCCATCAATACGGCAACAAAGGGTTTATTCATGGTGGGAATTTCCTTACTCCAAGTGGGGGGTTGAAGTTCACCGAAAACGTTTCAATCCGGTTGCGGCGGCGGGATTATACCTGCTCACTTTGGTGGCCGCATTTCTTTTGCGGACAGACCCAACGCAGAGTTCCCCTCACTTTTTTCTCTACCATGATGCCCCAACCACACGCGGGACAAGGCATGGAGATCGGTTTGTCGTTCACCACATATTTGCAGTGTGGATAGCCATCACAAGAGTAAAACTGCTTGCCGTAGCGGGAAGTGCGGCTCACCAGATGACCCTTGCCGCACTCGGGGCAGAGTATCTGGGTATCATCGCTCTCCTGCAGGGATTCGATGTGCTGACAGGCCGGATACTGGGTACAACCGACAAACAGACCGTAACGCCCCTTCTTGATTGCCAGCGGCTCTCCACAATCGGGACAAGCAGAGCCTTCGAGCACCTTTTCGATGTCGCGGCCGGATGGCGTCAGGGAGCGAATGTAATCACAGGCAGGATAGGCAGAACAGCCAAGAAAGGGGCCATGTTTGCCCTGGCGGATCACCAGCTCGGCCCCGCACTGCGGGCACGGCTCGCGCTCGAAGGCATGTTCGTGGGCTGAAAAGAGATGATGATCGATTTTTGACATGGGCCGCGCCTTGAAATCCAGATGGCCTGAATTCTACCAGCGCGGCACCGGACTGTCAGTGAATGACGCCGTCTGACTCATCAAACACCAGCTCTTCCATCTGCTGGTAGGCATTTTCACTGCCCGGTACGTTGAACAGCACCATCATGACGACCCACTTCAGGTCATCCAGCTCGATATCCGGCTTGTCCAGCTCGAGCAGGCGCTCGATACAGATCTCGCGGGTTTCGGCATTCAACACCTGGGCCTGTTCCAGAAAGAGCAGGAAGCCGCGGCACTCGGTGCTGAGGCGTGCCAGCTCTTGCGGAGCATAAATACGCATCGAGCCTTGCGCGCTGGCGGTGACATAGACCTCCCGCTCGCTATCGTGCAGATTGGCCAGTCGCTCCAGCCAGTCGAGTGCCTTGTCGATCTCTTCTTTATCGAAACCGGCCCGGCTCAACTCGTCGGTGAGCTCATCCTGCTCGACCATCACATCTGCATCGCTGTGGATGTAGGTCTCGAAAAGGTACATCAATACATCAAACATGATTCGCCCTCCTCGCTCTGACGTATCCACCGGCTACCGCCATCACTGCACCGGCCAGTTCCAGCTCTACCAACCTGCCCAATACCACTTCGACAGGAAGCTGGGCCCGCTCGGCAACGGTATCCACGCTCGTGGTCTCATAATCTACGTTATCCAACAAATCGGCATAAGGCAATTCGCTATTATGCGGTTGCTCAGATGATGTAACCGAAGGATCTGGCCGTGCGACCCACTCTGGCAGCTCTTCCACTATATCGGCCGCACTCAGCACAAGTTTGGCCCCCTGCTGAATTAATCTGTTGCACCCTATCGCCTGGGCGTTTTGCGGGGCGCCGGGCACTGCAAACACTTCGCGCCCCTGTTCAAGCGCATAGCGGGCGGTGATCAGCGAACCGCTCTGCTCGGTCGCCTCCACCACCAGAGTTCCCAGCGACAGACCACTGATAATACGGTTGCGACGAGGAAAATGTTCAGCCAGCGGCCCTTTATCCGGCGCCAGCTCGGAGATAAGCAAGCCACCACTCTCCAGAATCTGGCCTGCCAGCCCCTGGTGGCGTTTGGGGTAGAGGCAATCCAGCCCGGAACCCAACACGGCAAGGGTGATACCGCCACAAGCCAGCGCTTGCTGATGGCAAACACCATCGATACCGAGCGCAAGGCCCGAGGTGATGGCTAACCCGCATCCAACCAGCTCGCTACAGAGGCGGGACGCATTATCTTTGCCTGCATAGGTAGGATGGCGTGTCCCCACCATAGCCAGCTGAGGCACTGCCAATGCAGCAAGATCGCCACGACAGTAGAGCAACAGGGGTGCCGCGGGAATTTCCCGCAACAAGGGTGGATAAATCGGGTGATCTTGCGGAATAAGGAGATGGTCAGGCAAAGCGGCCCAAGCCAGGCTCTGCTCAACCACCGGCGAGGGCCAGCGCAGTTGCCTGACCTGCTCTGACGACAGCCCCATACCATACAGTTGCGCTTCATCGCTCTGAAACAGAGCCTCAATACTTCCCCCGGCCCGTTCCAATAGACGTGCAGCGGTCACCGGACCAATACCGGTGACCGCATCGAGAGTTAGCCAGAGCGCCAGACGCGCGTCGGGGTAGTTCACGTCAGAAGTGAGTGACCTGATAGCCCGCACTCACCATGTCGTTACTCTGCATGATGAGACCGTAACTCAGCTTGTCATACACCTTGAACAACATGACACGGGCAATCGCTTCAGAGGGCAGTGGTGCCTTCTTGTTGCTGCTGTAAAACACCCGGTTAAAAACCGACGAGAGCTCCTTGTACTGCACATCGCCATTCTTGGTGACCAGAGCAGCACCGGGCCGTCTGACATCCAGTACATCCCCGGCGACCAGTTGATCCCGGCCGCCCCGGTTGATCAGCACCACATCAAACTTGCCACCGCCCCGGGTCTTGTTCGGCAAATCGATGATATAGCCCGGCGTGATGGCTGGTGCCGCTTTCGGTGTGAAGACGGCGGGCATGTTCTCCTGAGCGGGCAGCGGCATCACCTTGTCGCCCTGCAGCACTTCGCGCTGGTTATGAGTCAGAGTCACTTCGGTCCGATCGCCATCAAGACGCGCCACGGCCCGCACCACACCGGCAAAGATCGCCTCCTGGCCCAGCAGTTCACCGGTTTCGCGATCCTTGTAGACCACTCCGGGGTGATAAATGCCATAGACCTGCCCCGGTGTCAGGGAGCCCTGTACATAGAGGGTGTCACCCTCCAGCATGCCGATATGTTTCTGATCCGACCCCAGCAGATAGGGCAAGGTTTTCTGCTGCTGGCTGTCAGCCAGAATATGGTCGGTTTGCAGGAAAGGGCCGATCTCGCTGATAGGCAGGGTCGGAATGGGGTTGGCTTTGTTCTCGTAACGGGTTTTCGGGCCGAGACGGATGACTTGCTTGCCACCCTGCATCGCCTTGCCGAGCCGGGGTTCACCATTGACCCAGCTCAGATGCAGTACATCACCGGGGTAGATCCAGTGAGGATTGGCAATCTGCGGATTGATGTTCCAGAGGCGGGGCCAGAGCCAGGGTTCGGAAAGATACTTGCCGGAGATATCCCACAGGGTGTCGCCTTTTTGCACTACATAGCTTTCGGGGTAACCCGCTTTCAGCCTCAGCTGATCGGCCACTGCTGCCTGACTCACGGTCACCAGCAGGCAGGCGAGGATGGTTTGCTTCAGATACATAACACTCCCTGTTACTTCTGTACGCAAAGTGTTGCTGTTTTTTGTCGGCGTAAATGACTAGAATTACGCCAATATTGACTGCATTTATACGAAACTAAAGAAAAAACTATGGCCATTCTAGATGTATTGCGTTTTCCCGATGAGCGCCTGCGCACCGTTGCAGCCCCTGTCGAGACCTTTACACCCGAGTTACAACAGATTGTAGATGATATGTTCGAAACCATGTACGCGGAGGAAGGCATTGGCCTGGCCGCGACTCAGGTCGACATTCACCAGCGCATCATAGTGATCGATGTCTCTGAAAACCGTGAAGATCCTCTGGTATTGATCAATCCGGAGGTCATCGAGCAGTGCGGCAGCACCGGCATTGAAGAGGGTTGCCTCTCCGTGCCCGGCAGCCGTGCTCTGGTGCCTCGCGCCGAACAGATCAAAATCCGCGCCCTGGATCGCAACGGCAAGCCATTCGAGCTGGAAGCCGACGATCTGCTCGCCATCTGCATCCAGCATGAGATGGATCATCTGGTCGGCAAGCTGTTTGTGGATTACTTGTCCCCACTCAAGCGCCAGCGCATTCGCCAGAAGCTGGAAAAGATGGCCCGTGAAGATCGCAAAGTCCTCTGAGGATCTGCCCCATTGAATAAGCTGAAACTGATTTTTGCCGGTACTCCCGACTTCGCCGCCCGTCACCTGGCGGCGTTGTTGTCTTCCGACCACGAGGTCGTTGCCGTTTATACCCAGCCTGACAAACCCGCTGGCCGTGGCCAGAAGCTCACCGCCAGCCCGGTCAAAGAGCTGGCACTGGCCCACAACCTGCCGGTTTACCAACCTGCCTCTCTGCGCAAGGAAGAGGCGCAAGCCGAGCTTGCTGCACTGGGCGCCGACCTGATGGTGGTGGTGGCCTATGGCCTGATCCTGCCCAAGGTGGTGCTCGATACCCCGCGTCTGGGCTGCATCAACGTCCATGGCTCCCTGCTGCCCCGCTGGCGCGGCGCGGCACCGATCCAGCGCTCCATCTGGGCGGGCGATGCCGAAACTGGTGTCACCATCATGCAGATGGATGTGGGGCTGGATACCGGCGCCATGATCCGCAAAGTGACCTGCCCCATCGCCGCCGACGAGACCTCCGCCAGCCTCTATGACAAGCTGGCCGAGCTGGGCCCGCAAGCACTGGTCGACACCATCAATGCCATGGCCGCCGGTGAAACCGCTGCCGAGGTGCAAGATGATGCGCTGGCCAACTACGCCGAAAAGCTCTCCAAGGAAGAGGCCCGCATCGACTGGTCGATGGACGCTGTTGCCATCGAACGCTGCATCCGCTCGTTCAACCCCTGGCCCATCAGCTGGTTTGAAGTGGCTGACCAGACCGTCAAGGTATGGCAAGCCGCCGTCATTGACAGCGACCACGACCAACCCGCCGGCACCCTGCTCAAGGCCGACAAGCAGGGGATCGACATCGCCACCGGCAAAGGGGTACTGCGCCTGCTGACCCTGCAACCGCCCGGCAAGAAGGCGATGTCCGTTGCGGATCTGCTCAACTCTCGCCGCGACTGGTTTGAACCCGGCACGCAATTGAATTGAACTGGATTGAATTGACACAAGCGGGGCCCAGGCCCCGACTTGCGCATCTAAGGTAACTCTATGAAAACACGTGCACAGGCCGCTCTCGTTATTCAACAGGTGCTGGATCAGGGTCAATCCCTCTCCGCTGTTCTGCCTGCTGCCCAGGAGAAGGTTGCACCTCGCGATCGCGCTCTCCTGCAAGAACTCTGCTACGGCACCCTGCGCTGGCTACCTCGCCTCGATGCGGCAGTCAACGAGATGATGGACAAGCCGCTCAAGAACAAGAGCCGCATTTTCCACTACCTCATCCTGGTCGGTCTCTATCAGCTCATCTACACCCGCATTCCGGCTCACGCCGCGGTGGCCGAGACCGTCAACGCCGTCAAACTGCTCAAGGGCACCTCCCTGCGTGGCCTCATCAACGGCGTGCTGCGCAACTTCCAGCGCAGCGCCGAAGTCATTCTGCTGCGTATCGACCGCGTTCCCAGCATTCGCCTCGGTCATCCGGAGTGGCTCACCAAGCGTCTGCGTCAGGCCTATCACGATGAGTGGGAATTCATCATGGAGGCGAACAACCAGCGTCCCCCCATGTGGATCCGCAACAACAGCCAGCGCCAGAGCCGCGAGCAGATGCTGGCTCGCATGGCCGAAGCCGGCATCAATGCCGTGGCCGGTGAAGAGGGCGAGGATTGCATCCTGCTGGAGCGTCCTTGTGATGTGACCAAGCTGCCAGGCTTCGAGGTCGGTGACTGCTCGGTACAGGATGGTGCAGCACAACAGGCCGCGGCACTGCTCGACCCGCAACCGGGCGAGTGGGTGCTGGATGCCTGCGCCGCCCCCGGCGGCAAGACCGCCCACCTGCTGGAGCGTCAGCCCAAGCTGGCTGGCGTGGTTGCCGTCGATGCCGATGAAAACCGCCTCAAGCGGGTGCAGGAGAACCTGGATCGCATCGGCCTCACCGCCAAAGTGATCCATGGCGATGCGGCGGCGCCGGAACAGTGGTGGCCGGAGGGCCAGTTCGACCGTATCCTGCTGGATGCCCCCTGCTCCGCCACTGGTGTTATCCGTCGCCACCCCGACATCAAGTGGTTGCGCCGTGATCAGGACATCCGCGAGCTGGCCGAGCTGCAGCGCCGTATTCTGAACGCCCTCTGGGGCAAGCTGAAGAGCGGCGGCACCCTGCTCTACGCCACCTGCTCCGTCCTGCCGGAAGAGAACCGCGAACAGATCCGTGCATTCCTTGCCGCGACCAAAGATGCCAAATTGGTACCGTTGCACGAACAGGACACCCCGGACTGCCCGGGTCGCCAGTTCCTGCCGGGTGAAGCCGAGATGGATGGCTTCTACTACGCCAAGCTGGTCAAGCTGTGACGCTGACATGCTTCTTCCGGGGCAATCGCCATGCAGGTGAAATGCCCCTTTACTGCCTCAACGTGAGTAGACGTTCCCTATGAAAATCATCATTTTGGGAGCCGGCCAGGTCGGCGGCACTCTGGCCGAGAACCTGGCCGGAGAGAACAACGACATCACCATCGTCGATACCGACAGTGAGCGCCTGCGCGAACTGCAGGACAAGTTTGACCTGCGAGTGGTCAACGGCCATGGCGCTCACCCCAAGGTGCTGCGCGAAGCGGGGGCTCAGGATGCCGACATGCTGGTCGCCGTCACCAACAGTGACGAGACCAACATGATCGCCTGTCAGGTGGCCTACTCCCTGTTCAACACCCCGAACAAGGTGGCGCGGATCCGCTCGCCAGCCTATCTGACCGAGCGGGATCGCCTGTTCCTGCCGGAATCGGTGCCGGTGGATCACCTGATCGCGCCGGAGCAGTTGGTGACCGACTATGTGCGTCGCCTGATCGAATATCCGGGCGCCCTGCAAGTGGTTGATTTTGCAGGTGGTCGCGTCGGTCTGGTGGCGGTCAAAGCCTACTACGGAGGCCCGCTGGTGGGCAACGCCCTCTCGACCCTGCGCGAGCACATGCCCAACATCGAAACTCGGGTAGCGGCCATATTCCGTCAGGGCCGCCCGATCCGCCCGCAAGGTACCACCATCATCGAAGCGGATGACGAGGTCTTCTTCGTCGCCGCCGCAGGCCATATCCGTGCCGTGATGTCGGAGCTGCAGCGCCTCGAGAGCCCCTACCGCCGCATCATGATCGTCGGTGGTGGCAACATCGGCGCGGGCCTTGCCCGCCAGCTGGAGAAGCGCTACAGCGTCAAGCTCATCGAGCGCAACCAGAAGCGGGCTGAGCAGCTCTCCGAACTGCTGGAGAACACCATCGTCTTCTGCGGCGATGCGGCGGATCAGGAGCTGCTGGCCGAGGAGCATATCGATCAAATCGACGTCTTCATCGCCGTGACCAACGAGGATGAGGCCAACATAATGTCGGCGCTGCTCGCCAAGAAGATGGGAGCCAAGAAGACCATGGTGCTGATCCAGCGCGGCGCCTACGTCGATCTGGTGCAGGGTGGCTCCATCGATATCGCTATCTCGCCCCAGCAGGCCACCATCTCGGCCCTGCTGACCCACGTGCGCCGGGCCGATATCGCCAACGTCTACAGCCTGCGCCGCGGCGCCGCCGAGGCGATCGAGGCGATTGCCCACGGTGATGAGAACACCTCCAAGGTGGTCGGCAAGACGGTGGGCGAGCTCAAGCTGCCGCCGGGCACCACCATCGGTGCCGTGGTGCGCGGGGATGAGGTGCTGATCGCTCACGATCGCACCAAGATCCAGCAGGATGACCACGTGGTCATGTTCCTGGTGGACAAGAAGTACATCCCGGAAGTGGAGCGGCTGTTCCAGCCAAGCCCCTTCTTCCTGTAACGTCTTCATGCGCACAGGCTGTCAAACCAGACCCGGCTCAGCTCCCCCAAGGGGATGGTCCGGGTCTTTTGTTAATCAACGACCAGGTTATCGAACATGATCAAGCTGCGTCCCATTATCTTCACCCTCGGGCTGGTGCTCTCCAAGCTGGCGCTCTTCATGTGGCTGCCCACCTTGCTGGCACTGCTCACCGGGTCAGAGGGATTTGTCGAGTTTCTCAAGTCCGTGCTGATCACCCACGGCGCCGCCCTGCTCTGCCTCCACTATGGTCGCAAGGCGGAGTTTCATCTGGGGGTGCGGGAGATGTTCCTGCTCACCACCTCGGTTTGGGTGGTGGCCTGCATCTTCGGCGCCCTGCCCTTTGTCTTTATCACCCACATCAACTTCACCGATGCCTATTTCGAGACCATGTCGGGGGTGACCACCACGGGCTCCACCGTGCTCTCCGGCCTCGACAACATGGCCCACAGCATCCTGTTGTGGCGTTCCATCCTGCAGTGGCTGGGCGGGGTCGGCTTTATCGTGATGGCGGTAGCCGTGCTGCCCTACCTCAACGTCGGCGGTATGAAGCTGTTCCAGACCGAGAGCTCGGACTGGTCGGACAAAAGCGCCCCACGTGCCAAGACGGTCGCCAACAACATCGTCGTGGTCTATCTGGTGCTCTCCATGCTCTGCTTCATGGCCTACTGGGCCAGCGGCATGAACATGTTCGAGGCGATCAACCACGCCATGACCACTCTCAGTACCGGCGGCTACTCCACCTCCGATCAATCCATGTCCCACTTCTCCAACTCGGCACACTGGATTGGCACCCTGTTCATGTTCCTCGGCGGCCTGCCCTTCCTGCTCTATGTACAGAGCCTCAACCACAGGGACAACAGCCTGTTCAAGGATGCCCAGGTGCGCGGCTTCTTCTGGCTGGTGGTCTGGGTCACCGTCATCATGACCTTCTATCTGTGGGAGAGAGACCTGTTCGGCTTCTGGGATGCCCTGCGCATCAGCTGCTTCAACATCGTCTCGGTGCTCACCACCACCGGCTACGGCCTTGGTGACTTTGGCACTTGGGGGCCGCTCGCCAGCATCGTCTTCATCGTGCTGCTGGCTCTTGGGGCCTGTTCAGGCTCCACTGCGGGTGGTCTCAAGATCTTCCGGGTACAGGTGGCATTCGCCCTGTTCAGAAAGCAGATGCGCCAGCTGATGCACCCCTCTGCCGTCTTCCCCCAGAAGTACAACGGCCGGACGGTCAATGACGCCATCATCCGCTCGATGATCTCCTTCGTACTGGCCTACTTCGCCATCATTCTGGTGATAGCTGCACTGTTGGGCGCCATCGGGCTTGACCCCCTGACGGCTATCTCCAGCTCCATCACGGCGGTCGCCAACGTCGGCCCGGGCATGGGCCCGGTGGTCGGCCCCAGCACCAACTTTGCCAGCCTGCCGGAATCGGCCAAATGGCTGCTGTCATTCGGCATGCTGCTGGGACGACTGGAGATCCTGACGGTCGCCGTGCTCTTCTTCCCCTCCTTCTGGCGCCAGTAATCCCTCACTGCAAGCCAGCAAAAAGCCGCAGCGGTCACCCGCTGCGGCTTTTTTATCTCACCTGTCCCGTCCTGAATATGGTTTACACCTTTCCCCCACATAAATGGAGAGCCCGATGGGACAAGGTGTGAAACGGACACAGCGCGATTACTCGCTG